>JAHJDU010000253.1 GCA_018812385.1 Pseudomonadota bacterium | reverse complement strand
GGCATTGCATGTGTTTGGCTTGAATATTCCCATGACCCAAATCATTACACTGGGCATAGCCGTCGGTTTGATAGTCCTTTTTACACTTTTTTTGAAATACCATTCCTATGGCAAAGCGATTTTGTGTGTTTCTGAAGATATTCCAACAGCCAGTTTAATGGGAATACCCATCAATAAAACCATAACCATGGTTTATTTTATCGGTGGTATGTTAGGCGTTATAGGCGGAATATTATATTCATCATCATACAATGCCGTTTCCCTGGCAATGGGATTTCGAGGTACAATCATAGCTTTTACAGCAGCAGTAATTGGAGGTATCGGCAGCTTAAGCGGAGCTCTTGTCGGTGGAATGATCATGGGTATCTGTGAAAATTTCATTGGTGTTTATGTCTCTTCCGCCTACCGTGATCCCATTACTTTTCTATTGCTAATCATTATTCTTCTGGTCAAGCCGACAGGGATAATGGGTGTGGTTGAACAGAGTAAAGTATAATCATTCAATGCCAGAGCAAAGAGGAGTAATAGATATGAAAAACACTATTAGTGAACAGAAAAAGCCTTTTAATGATTTGAAAAATTCAAAATTTAAATATGTATTGAATCTGGCAAAAAACAAAAAGGGCTTATTTGTTTTGCTTACATTGGTTTGTATTTTACTTCCGAATATTATAACCAATATGTACTATCTGGGGATTATTAATTACATGATCCTCTATTCTATTTTATGTATGGGCTTAAATTTGATTCTTGGCTATGCAGGCCTGCTATCTCTGGGTCATGCAGCCTTTTATGGGTTGGGCGGGTATGCCACAGCCATTCTCATAACCCGCTATGGATTTAGTTTTTTACCCGCTATGATAATATCCGGCATCATAGCATTATTATTCGGAATGTTGCTGGGGCTTCCCACACGTAAGGTAAGGGGTGATTATTTTTGTCTTTTAACCATTGCCTTTGGAGAAATATTCAGGTTGGTGGCCCAGGCATGGATTGGCTTTACAAATGGCGCAATGGGAATCGTTGGTATCCCCATTCCAAATATATTAGGATGGTCCATCCGTACTGAAGTTGATTTTTATTATCTGGGCCTGATGCTTTTGGCTTTTACCTATTTCACTCTTTCACTTTTAGTTCATTCTCGATTCGGGCGCGCATTCATAGCCATACGGGAAGATGAGCTGGCAGCTTCGGTCATGGGGATCAATACCGCAGTATATAAAATTATTGTGTTTGGTATTGGATGTTTTTATGCAGGGCTTGCAGGAAGTTATCTTGCTGTCTACCAGACAACAATAACTCCTTCCAACTTCAGGCTGGAGGAATCCTGTCTCATGATTATCATGGTCATTGTCGGTGGCATGGGTTCTCTTCTGGCACCCATTGCCGGCGTACTTGTCATGACTCTTGCCACGGAATATTTTCGTGGAATAGCCGAATACCGGATGCTGATAATAGGGGTGATTATGGTTGTTGTGCTTCTTTTCAGACCCCAGGGCATATTTGGAACTTCTGCATTTAAAGGATAGCTATCAGAATATTGCCGCCACTTTAATGAATAGATAACGATAGAGGAGCAATTTTATGAGCCTTTTGACAGCCAATAAGATTGGAAAAAATTTTGGAGGCGTAGTTGCCTTGAATGATGTCAGTCTCACAGTGGACAAGGGAGAGATTGTCGGAATGATCGGTCCCAACGGATCTGGAAAAACCACTTTTATTAATAATTTATCCGGTATTTATTCTCCCACAATCGGTAATTTTATATTTAATGAAGAAGATATCACAGGGTTTGAGGCTCATATTATCACAGGTAAGGGCATTTCAAGAACATTTCAAAATTTGAGGGTTTTCCCTAATATATCAGTCCTGGAAAACATCCTCATAGGACTTCACTGCAAGATAGACATCTCTTTATGGGATGTCTATTTCCGTTTCTTAAAAACAAGAAAAATAGAAGCCCAAGCCAGAGAAAAGGCAATGAAGGTACTTGAAATAGCCAACCTGACCGATAGCCATGACACCCTGGCTAAAAATTTACCTTATGGTAAGCAACGATTACTGGAAATCTGTCGCGCCATTGTTTCAGACCCTTACCTGCTGCTCCTTGACGAGCCTTGTGCCGGTATGAATCCAGTAGAAATGGATGATCTGGCAGACTTCATAAAAATCTTACAAAAAAGAGGTATCACAGTGTTCGTCATTGAACATAATATGAGATTCATAATGTCCGTGGCAGAACGGCTTATTGTATTGGCAAATGGTTCAAAATTTGCCGAAGGAACACCCACTCAAATTCAAAATGATAAAAAGGTCCAAGCTATTTACCTTGGAGATGAAGGAGATCTTTAATGCTGAAAATTAAATCCCTGGAGTCGGGTTATGGCAAAATCAAAGCGCTTTTTGGAATAGACCTTGAAATCAAAGCCGGTGAAATTGTTGCACTCATAGGAGCTAATGGTGCCGGGAAAACAACCTTTTTAAAAACTGTTTCCGGTTTGATCAAAGCTTCGGCCGGGAGTATTTTTTTTCAGGATCAAAAACTTACAAATCTTGCCCCGGAAAAAATTGTTAACATGGGAATTTCCCACATACCGGAAGGACGAATGGTTTTTGCCCAGCGATCCGTGCAAACCAATCTGGAGATGGGAGCCTTTGGTCGAAAAGATAAAAAGGCTGTTAAGCAGGACATAGAAAAAT
>JAHJDU010000252.1 GCA_018812385.1 Pseudomonadota bacterium | reverse complement strand
TTATCATTTTCCCGTTTACACCAATTGATTTTGAAAGGGAAAAATATAATCTTAAAGGGCTTTTCACAGAGTGGGAACACCAGACAATGAAATCATCTGAGGCGTTCAGGATCTTTGCAGATTTCCTTTTTAAAATTGATAATCTGACTGTTTCAGATAGATATATTTCAACGGATTATCAAATTTTATCTCGATCTGAAGTGTGGAAATATTCAAAACACAGGGCAAAATTAAACAATGTGATTTTCAGGATAAAAGAATCCGGCAACAAGGACGTTGAATTGTTCCGGGAAAGAGATTTTGAAATTAAACAATTACAGGAAATTTATTTACAATATCTGGATCATTGTTAGGAGTGGGGGGTCCTGACCCCGTCTATTATGAAATTTTTTATAAAAACCCTGTGGGAAGATTTTTGTTTAAACCTTTATCTGGGAGTGGGGTTGGAACTTGCTTCATATACGGGAAAATCAGCCTATAAGTTTGTGAGCCGGACAGGGCATTTTTTCCGGTCCCAGGATGTGTTTGCCTCAACCCTTGGCAAAAGAGGGGTATTAAAAGCAGCCCGGAAAAATCTCAAAATGGCGCAAATTGCAGTGCCGGGCACTGAAGAGGCAATTATAAGGGATTATCTCGGGTTTGAGTCCAGATTTGCCCTTGAAAATATCTGGATCAGGAAAAATGTACAAAAGCATATTATGGGGGCATTTGAAGCAGATCACATAGAGTGTCTGAAAAAAAAACTTGAAAATCATCAGTTTATTATTGCCACTCTCCATACATCTGCCTTGTATGTGTTTGTCTCCATGATAAAGACCCTGGGGTATGATGTGCCTTTTGTAGTGATGAATCCCCTGGCCAGTCCCATAAAGAACCCGGCACCCTTTCAGAAAGCCCTTTTAAGGCTTTTTCCCAGGTGGTCTGAAACCAATGAATTTGTTTTTATGCAGGACGGGAATGTGTTGGAGCGATGCAAAAAAATTTTGGAATCCGGCAGGTCATTGATCATTGCCCCTGATACACCTTTTCATTCAACAAAAAATGTGCAGGTTGAGTTTATGGGTAGAAAAACAGGTGTGGCCTCGGGTATTGCCTTTCTTTCCGGAAAATGCAAGGTGGATGTTCTGGCGGTTTCCCATTGGGCAGAAAATTGTACCTGTCCCTATAAACTTGATATGAGCATAATTGATTCAAAGGATGTTTCCCAGTGCATGAAGGATATATTCCGATTTTTCCAAACCAGCATAGAACGCAGCCCGGCATGCTGGAACGGTTGGCTTTACTGGGAACAAATGGACCATAAAGAGGTGATGCATGGAAATACTTGATGGAAAATATAATTTACGGCCTTTCAGGCCCGGTGATGAAGAGGGTATATTAGCGCTTTGGGAAATAGCATTTAAATCCCGGATGCCCCTGGAACGGTTTAAATGGAAATACCTTGAGAATCCTTATGATAAAACCATGATGCTTTGTGTGTCAGAAAATGGTGAGATTGTCACGTTTTACGGTGGTATCCCCTATAAATTCCAGTATCAGGATACCATTGCCAGTGGGGTACAGCTAATGGATATCATGTCCCATCCCGGGCACAGTGAAAACAGGGTGTTTGCCAAAACCGCCAACCAGTTTATATCCTTTTTTTGCACCCCTGACAAATTACTGTACATGTATGGATTTCCCGGGGCATTTCATTATTCCATCGGAGAACGGATACTGAACTACCAAAAGGTCAATCCGGCAGCCTATCTCCAGGCAAGGGTCAAGGATTTGTTCAAAGGGCAGGAAGGTGATACAGGAAACACAGAGATCAGAATGGAAAAAACCAGGACCCTGGATTGTGACGACCCTGAGTGGAAAAAATTCTGGGAAAATTGCAGTCAGGACTATCCCTTTGCCCTGGTCCGGGATCCAGGATTTGTAAAATGGCGGTTTTTTGATCACCCGATAAAAGAGTACCAGGTACTTAAATTTATTGATAAAGCAGGAGGTGATATGGCTGGCTATGCTGTATTGTCCATCCAGCCTGAAAAAGTGATCCTTGTGGACCTGCTGTTAAAAGATTCTTTGCCTCTTTTTCGAGATATCATGGAATGTGTGGGAGAATATCTGTTAAATAAAAAAGTTGAAACTCTGGATACCTGGTTGCCGGACAATCATTTTCTTGCCCGTCACGCCAGGGCTGCAGGGTTTAAACAATCAAAGGAGCCCCTGGGGATCATTCCTACAGTGGCTCTTTTTAAGCAATCCCCGTCCCTGGACTGGATAACTTCCCATTTATATTACAGCATGGCAGATGCTGACCTTTTTTGATGAATCGCCGCGAAAAAAATATCATGGATCATGACAAAGAACGGGTCCTGTTGCAGCAAACCCTTTATGAATCAAAGAATCCCACACGAAGGTGGCTGCACAATATCCGAAAAGACTGGATCATTTCAAAAATATATCAATACAAGAGACCTGAAAAAGGCATATCACTTGAAGTGGGACCGGGGGCTGGTATTTATATTCCAATCCTGGATCAGGTCTCAGACAGGTTGATTGTTTCAGATCTGGAAATAGATTATCTGGCATATATCAGCCAATTGTATAAAAACCGGAATATACAAATTATTGAGGATGATATTACCTGTACCAAAATATTGCCCGGTTCAATGGATTTGATCCTTTTCACGGAAGTAATCGAACATATAAAAGATTCTGGTACAGCACTCCATAATCTTTATCGTTTACTGAAACCGGGTGGTGTTTTGATTTTATCAACCCCCCAGAAATACAGCCCCCTGGAAATATTTTCCAAAATTGCCTATTTGCCATTCATTATTGATATGGTGCGTTATGTTTACAGGGAGCCTGTCCATGAGACAGGTCATATTAATCTGATGACTGAAAAAATATTGAAAAAACAGATTCTGGCCGCGGGATTTAACATAATTGAGCAACATAAAAGCGGTCTGTATATCCCGCTTATTGCTGAATTTTTTGGTCAAAAGGGCCTGGCATGGGAATGTAAACTTGAAAAAAATATAATGGGATCATGCCTTGATGTGTTTTTATGGACACAATATTATATAGTGAAAAAGTAGTGGTATATGAATATGAACATGAAAACCTGCTTGAGTTTTCAGGGATACCAGGATAAGGAAAGGGGATGAAAAAGACACTCATTTCAATTGTATGCCCGGTCTATAATGAAGAGGATATGATCCAGCTGTTCACATCTGCCTTGGTTCCGGTTTTGACACAGATTAATCAGCCCTATGAAATTTTATTTATTAATGACGGGTCTGATGACAAGACTCTGGATGAGTTATTAAAGACCAGACAAGGCTATGACAATATCCGGATCATAAGTCTGTCCAAGAACTTTGGCAAGGAGGCTGCATTGACAGCTGGCCTGGATCATGCAAAAGGAGATGTCATTATCCCCATTGATGTTGATCTGCAGGATCCCCCGGATTTAATTTTTGAATTTATACAGCACTGGGAAAAAGGGTGTGATATTGTTCTGGCCAAAAGAACGGACAGATCTTCGGATGGTTATATCAAGCGTGTGACTGCCCAATGGTTTTATAAACTGCACAATCAAATATCCCAGGTTGAAATTCCTGAAAATGTTGGAGATTGCAGACTCATCACAAGAAAAGTATTGGATGCCATTAAGCAACTGCCGGAAAATCAGCGGTTTATGAAAGGCATTTTTGCATGGGTTGGATTTAAATCGGCAGTGGTTCATTACAAGCGGGATTACAGGAAAGCCGGTAAGACCAGTTTCAGCGGCTGGCGATTATGGAATTTTGCTTTGGAAGGCATCACAAGTTTTAGTACGGTTCCTTTGAGAATCTGGCTTTATATCGGTATTATTGTGGCGCTGATTTCGTTTTTTTACGGATGCTTTATCATTATTCTGACACTTTTCTGGGGAGTTAAAACACCGGGATTTGCATCCCTTTTCACAGCCGTCCTTTTTCTAGGCGGTATCCAGTTAATCGGTATCGGTGTGCTGGGAGAATATATTGGCCGGATATACATGGAATCTAAAAGACGGCCGACATATATTATAGATAAGGAACATTAAGACCTCCCATGGAAGATCGAGTATACCGGGATATGGCATTGCTTCAGGATCAACACTGGTGGTTCAGGGCAAGAAGAGATATTCTTTCGGCCGTGATAAAGCAGCTTCAATTGCCTGAGCAGGCAAATATCCTTGAAATCGGTTGTGGTGCCGGGGGAAACCTTGGGATGCTGAAACAATTCGGCCGAGTCTCTGCCATGGAGATGGATGACCGCGCAATTGCAAGTGCAAAGAAAATATCAGGCCTGAAGATTGATAAAGGCCGCCTTCCAGACCACATACCTTATTCTTGTCAATTTGATTTGATCTGCCTGTTTGATGTGCTGGAACATATTGAAAACGACCTGGATGCTGTCCTGAAAATAGTCAGGCAACTAAAATCAACAGGGCAGATTATTATTACAGTTCCAGCCCATATGTTTCTCTTTGGGTCCCATGATAAAAACATGCATCATTTCAGGCGGTATTCAAAAAAAAAATTAAAAAAGATACTTACAGGTTCAGGCCTCAAGATTCAAAAAATCACATATTTTAATACAATATTATTTCCAGCTGTTGTAATGACCCGGTGCCTTGATTTTTTCAGGAAAGATCAGAATGCCATTGGGTATGACACACCCAATCCTTTTTTCAATTGGTTATTATACCGGATATTCAGGATGGAAAAATACATCGTCAATATTGTTAACATGCCCGTGGGGGCATCACTCATTGCCGTGTGTAAAAGAAACTGAAATTGTTTCCTGGGTTGGCTTGAATTTAAATTGACCAATTACAAGCAGGATGTTAGGTGATCAGGTATAAATTTTCAGATTACAAACAGGATGTTAGGCTATCAGGATTTTGCAGCAACGCAGTAGATGGGTGAGTTTGTGAGCATTGCTCCTCTACGAGCCGTTCAAACAC
>JAHJDU010000251.1 GCA_018812385.1 Pseudomonadota bacterium | reverse complement strand
GGCTGTCAGACCGCCTGGTCCCGTGGAAGTCAGGCAGTTCAAGCCATCTCCAATAACCCAGCCTGACATAGGGAACCATAAACGTGGGCACAAAAGCACCGGTTTCGTGAATGGCATTCTGTATTTTCAAAGACAGCTCTATTCTTTCTTCTTCATTCAAACTTGCCCTGTATTTATCAATCAATTCATCCAGTCCGGGATCATCAGTGTTGGTAATATTATTGGTCTGGGGTTTATGGGCATTGTCTGAATGCCATCCCTGCCAATAGGAGGGTCTTATATTGGTACTCCATCCCATCCATGCAACATCATGTTTTTTTTCCAGAAATTTTTTAAACATGGCCGTGGAATCCAGTCTTTCAAGCAAAAGCTCAATCCCGGCTTTTAATGCATCTTCTTTAAGCACCACAAGCCTTGGCATATGTTCCTCAAAACTATAGGTAACCTTAACCGAGAACCGTTTCTCATCCTTTTGCCAGATACCATCACTTCCCCGTGTCCAGCCGGCAGACATCATTAAATCGTTTACCTTTGCAATATCATAAAGTCTTGGTTTTATCTTGTCGTCAGAATATAGCCCATACCCGGAAAAAGCCTGGGGCAGTCTGAAATAATCTTTCCTTAACACTTTATCTATGACTTTTTCAATATTCATTGCATGGGCAAAGGCATAACACAGCCGCCTGTCTTTGAATATTTCCCTGTCCTGATTAAGCCACATCCCCTGTGCTGATCTCTCCTGATCATTAAAAAACCATATTTTATTGATATACCCTTTTTGAAACAAGGAAATTTTTGATTTCTCATGCCAGTATTTGGGCATTGTCAGGCCAAAGACATCAAGCTTGCCTTTTTTAAAATATTCCCATTGAAGATTACCATCCCGGATCACATCAAAAACTACTATATCAACATTGAACCTGTTCTTAAAATATTTCCGATCTTTGGCCCACCAGTCTTTTTTCCTTTTGAATTTAATAAATTTTCCTTTTTTAAACTCGCTGATCTCATAAGCCCCGGTATTGGGAACAATTTTCCAATTATAGGTTTGGACAAATGTTTCATCAAGGGTTCCAAAATAATGCCTGGGTGTGGGTGAAATCCCCAGTTTCAGGTAAAGATCAGGCACAGCCTTGGTACTTTTTACCCCAATAGTGTAGTCATCATAGACAAGAACTGCTTCTATTTCTTTTGTGTAGTAATCGTTATACCAGGGTGCAATAATATGTTCCGAGCGCATGAATTCAAGGGTATAGACATAATCCCAGGCCGTTACAGGGGTACCGTCCGACCATCTGGCAGATTTGTCCAGCTTAAAGTACATGGTTTTTTTATCATCCCCAAAAGCCCAGTGAGTGGCAAGCTCAGGAATAATATTGTCTGTATTGGGATGAATATTAATCAATGACAATTGATTGTCTAAAATGGCACTTCTGAACGAGCCGTTTGAATCCGGTCCCACTACTCTGAAGGTCATGGGAAAACTTGTAATGGCAGAATGAAGAATCCCGCCTTTTTGGGCTTTTTCAGATGAAAAAACCGGGTCTGATTCATTGGTCAGCCATTTAATATGCTCAGGTAAAACTACATAGTTTTTTTCCTCTTTGGGAAGAACATGATTTTTTACTTCAGATGGTTCATCGTTTTCTTGTGTATCATTGTTCCCGCATCCTGACAGATAAAAACAAGACAACAGAATCAGACCAACCATCATTATTTTAAATTTCATCATATTTAAGGATAATCTCGTATCGAATAAGGATAGATTATTCACAGTCTATGCTTGATGGGTTGCATACTCATCCAGAAGACGTCGAATCATTTTCTGATATTGTGTGTTGTATTTTTTTGCTTCTGTTTTAAAAAAATCAACACTTGCCTTACTAAGAGCAATAGTAACCTTTATGGTTTCATCTTTTAACACAAGTTCTTCAGGGGATGGCAGGAAATCAGAAATAACTCTGACTTTATCCAACGGCTCATCTGTGTATTTTATTTTCTTTTTCATATATTTTTTTCCCTTCCGCCAGTATCCAGCGCCAATGATTCTAATTTTATTTAAACGATATATAAAGCATAATGGTATGCATAAATGTTGTCAATATTTTTATATGGCTAACTAGTGCCTGACCGAAAGAGCAGATCTCCTTTACTGGCAAGGGCTTAACATATTTTTTAGATGTTTAAAAAAGTGGGATTTTTACTAATTTTTATAGATTTTATGCTTCCATTTGATGAATAAAAATGATAGTATGTTTATATTAAAAGCCTTTATTGACAGGCATTATGATTTGCAATAACTATAGTTTATCAAATAAAGCAAAGGATAGGCGAAGTATAAATCTTCGATGTAAAAAATATGCGAAAAATAATAGAACCACAATTGGAATTTGGACAAGTACCCATTTCAGAAATTAAAATAAGTCTAAAGTCTCGGGATGAAATTCCCAAAATCCTTATAGGCCTTCAAGCTCTTTTTTGTAATCACGAATCTCGAATAAAAATTTTTCAGCTTCTTGAAAAATTACTTCCACCCAATGTTAACCGCAAAAATGGCCGGAAAGGAATGCATCTGTGGAGAATACTCGTATTGGGGATGATCCGCCTGGGATGCGACTGGGATTATGACAAGTTGCTGGATATTGCTAACAACCACAAAACATTGCGTTTGATGCTTGGTCATGGTGGGTTCAGTGATGAATATGCATACAAACTCCAGACATTAAAAGACAATGTCTCTTTATTCACACCAGAGATTCTTGATGAAATCAATCATATTGCAGTGGAGTACGGGCATAATTTTTTTTTCGAAAATCCCGAAAATGAAGAATTAAAGGTAAGCTGTGATTCTTTTGTAACCGAAACGGATGTACATTTCCCAACAGACATAAACCTCCTGCTGGACAGCCTTCGCAAAGTAATAACCCTGATAATGTCTCTATGCATTGATCTTGAAATAACTGAATGGCGGCAAGGGAAATACAACTTTAAAAAAATAAAAAGATTCTTTCGGAAGGCCCAACAGACTAAACGTTCCACTTCCAAAGATCCTGATAAGAAGGCTAAAAGAGGACAGCTTATCATTGCTGCACATAATGAATATTTAATACTTGCAAAAGCCGTTATTGAGAAGGTACAAAAAGCTTTGTCCCTCACCCCTACAATCGACATTTGTTTACAGATAAGGGTTGGTGAGATTTTGAAATACATTCAATATGCTGAAAAATTTATCGATCAAATCAATAGACGGGTAATTGATGGTGAAACAATCCCTCACAATGAAAAAGTGTTTTCAATTTTTGAAGAACATACCGAATGGATAAGCAAAGGAAAAGCCGGTGTTCCCCAGCAATTAGGCATACGGGTTTGTATCGTGCGTGATCAGTTTGGTTTTATTCTTCAACACAAAGTCATGGAAAATGAAACGGATGACAAGGTAGCTGTTTCGATTATTTTTGATGCTAAACAAAAATTTAAAAACATTAAAAGCTGCTCTTTTGATAAAGGCTTTCATAGCCCTGCAAATCAGAAGGAGCTCGGAGAGTTATTGGACACAGTGATACTCCCCTTCAAAGGCAAGCTTTCCGAAAAAAGAAAGGCCATTGAATATTCTGAAGAATTTTTAGATGCCAGGAAAAAACATTCGGCAGTAGAATCATCAATAAGTGCATTACAAAACCATGGATTAGTAAAATGCCCGGATCATGGAATAAGTGGTTTTAAAAGGTATGTCAGCATGGGAATGCTGGCAAGAAATCTTCAAATCCTTGGTCATGCAATTCAGCAAAAAGAATTAAAATGGCAAAAGAAAAAATGTATGGGATGATAACATCAGCTAATGAATTGGAGTAAAAATTAAATCAGGGGGATCACTACGCCCAATTTTTTTTAAAAAACAAAGCTGAGTATCCAATATTTTATGAATGATATTCAGAATGCGTATTCTTTGTAAAAGCTGCTTTAGATTGTTGAATAAATGGCCGGATATTTTTTAAAAATGAGGGTTTTCGGTCAGGCACTAGGTAGGCTGCAAATACTGCTTGGCTAAGTCCTAATTTGTGGCGAATCAAACTGATCTGTTTTGCTGTATAGTTTGGTACTGATGATAAAGATTTTATATCAAATTTCCTTAATGTCGTTTTATCTATTGCATCAACTGC
>JAHJDU010000250.1 GCA_018812385.1 Pseudomonadota bacterium | reverse complement strand
TAAATACTTTTATATCGGGCTGTGTTGCCAGATCTTTTATGTAACCCGGCTGGATTTCCCACCAGAACATGTCTATATCACCCTTTTTAAGGGCCAGTATTGCAACATCACTGGTCCCGTATATTTTAAAAAGAATGCTGTCCACATAAGGTCCGAGAATATAATTGCCAATTTTTTTTCCTGTACCGAAAAAGTAAGGGTTCTTTTTCATGTAAACATAGGCCCCTTTTTTGTATTCAGCCAGCATAAAAGGGCCTGTACCCAGCGGTTTTTCAATGATATGGTTCTGCAGGGTACGTAAAGGTTTTTCTGTTTTTTTGGCCTTGTCTGCAATTTGTTCCCATTCTTTTTTCGATACAATGGGAGTGGTTAATACCCGGGAAAGAAAAATGGCTGAAGGCTCTTTTAAATAGAAAATAAGTGTGTGATCGTCAATGTTATCAAGCTTTTTTATCACATTCCATTTGCTGGCATAACCGGGGATTTTAAAATCAAGGAGCAATTTTCTGGTAAAGACAACATCACCAGATGTAAAGTCTGTTCCATCTGACCATTTAGCAGCCCTTAATTTTATGGTATAAGACAGCTCTTCTTTATTAAAGACAGGGTCTTTTTGGGCAAGCCAGGGGATTATTTTTAATGTTTTGGGATCTCGAGTATACAAAGGCTGATAAATCTGGGAGAGTATTTTGCGTGAGTTGCCATCACTTGCCAGCCATACATTCAATGACTTGGGTTCTTCAGGCAACCCTATTTTAAGCAGTGCTGCTTCCTCTTTTTTCTGACAGGATAAAACCATGCCTAAAATTAATATCATAAGCCCGGTAAATAAGATGCGTTTTAAACTGCTTTTAAATAATCTATCCAGGCTCTTTTTGGCGCTCATTTTGCCGGACCTTTAAATCTGCTGCTCAATAAAATCAATGACATTGACTTCCAGTTTTACGTTATCCAATTGATTGATCCGGGGTATGCCTCCGGGGCTAACACAGTTAATCTCAACAAGTTTGTCACCGATAATATCAATCCCGACAAAATACAAGCCATCCTTTATTAACTGATCTTTCAAGGTTTCACATATTTTCCGTTCTTTGTGGGTGATTTCATGTTTAAATACCTTTGCACCGGCATGGACATTTGTCCTGAAGTCACCATGGAGAGATTTTCTGCCCATGGCCCCTAATATCTCCCCGTTTAAAAGCAAAATCCTGACATCACCATCATATTTGACACCTTCTAAATATTCCTGAACCAAGGTGGGGTGGCGTTCCGGATAGGGTTTGTTTGAATCAATATAATAATTGATCAATGAATTCAGATTTTCCTGATCCCGGTTGCTCACCTTGATCACGCCGTGTCCTCCGTGTCCCTGAAGGGGTTTTATCACCATGTCTCCGCCAAAAGTATCAATGATTTTTCTGATTCTGTAGGGATCTCTGGAAATATGCGTTTCAGGAATAATATCCGGGAAGTTCAAAGCGTAGACCTTACTATTACCCTTTATTTGTCCCATTGTATCGTTGACCATGAAAATCTTGTCGCTGACGGGGCCTAAGAATTCCATGACCTGATAACTTATGGGGGGGTCTTTTCGTAAAAACAGGGCATCCAGATCTGTAATGGTTTCAAATATCAGGTCATCCTTGTTCAGGCATTCAATCAATACCTGCCAGTAATCTTCAATGGCAAGGCCAGGTTTTACTGATATATTTCGCATCCTTGCAACAACTTCATTTCCACGGATATAGACATCGTGGGGTTCCAGAAAAAACACGGCATGTCCCCTCTGGTTGCATTCATACATCAGATAACTGGTGGTTTCCCATACTGGATTGATCTTTCTTAGATCATCCATTAAAAAGGCAATTTTCATGATTGCTTGTTTAAATCCTCCCAGTACTATATATATTAAAAGCTTAAGGTCGATAATGTATCATAACAAAACAATGAAAGCCATGAATAAAAAAACTGTCCTGATCGTCACCCCGCCGCTGATAAGCCCTGCCATTCCATCTTTTACCGGCGCCTTTGCAGCTGGATGTTTTTTGCGCGAAGACCTTGATGCCATAATATACGATGCCAACCTTGAATTTTTTGCGGATCATGTTTTTTCAAAAAAAGTGATAGATTTTTTCAAGTCAGAATCATTTTATGATCCTGAAAAATATCTTATAGCCAGAAACAAGATAGATGATTTATTATTGTTGTACTCTGCTGCTTTTTATCCCTCCAGGATCAGATGGAGTTTTTTGCCCGGCAGTGTTATTGATGAAAGTCAAAACCAGCTTTTTATTTCGTTCTGTCATGAAAAACTCGACTTGATGCTGAAACAAGTCCTACCAAAGGTGGTCATCCTTGCTCTGGACTCTGAAACTCAGGTTTCCGGAGCAAATACAATTATTCATTATATAAAACGTATTTTTCCTGAAATACAGACAATTGTTCTGCAGAACAATAATCATGGAAGAAATAACACCCCTGCTGCAGATCACCGTTTTTCTCTGCAAAATCCGTCGCTTTTTTTAAAATGGATAAACATTACCTGGAAACGTAAAAATCAAGATACACATGTCCAGCCGGATTTTTCCATGTTCCCCTTGAAAGAATACCTGACACCGGAATTGATACTGCCGCTTCAAACCTGTTTTTTTAAGGATATGTTTTCTTTCTGGGATTTTGTGGCAAAGTTGAAAGAAAAATACGGAGCAAAAGGATTTCTTTTTGAGGATCAGCTTTCCTCTTTTGAAATTCTTCTGAAAAAAAAGGAACTTCCCGAACTTTTTTTTGGTGTTCATGCAGATATGGAAAATCTGGACAAGACGTATACAGGGAATGAAGACCAAAACTTTTTTTCCTTGGGAACGACTTTGATCCAATGGAAAAGCCTTGAAAAAAAAGAACCATCAAAGATAAAAAGGTTATGGGATCTTTCCAAACAAGGTGTCTGGAATCATGTAAACTTAACAGACCATACCTGCAGCGCCATAAAAAACGATTGGCTCAGGTTTATATCATTAAATCCCAATATCGCCCATTCCTTTGAAAATTTAATTGGCAACGGGTCAGATGGCAAACCGGATCTCACTGGCATGGATCATTCTTTGCGAGCCTATTCAGGT
>JAHJDU010000249.1 GCA_018812385.1 Pseudomonadota bacterium | reverse complement strand
GATACAGATACTGTCCGCACCCATGTCTTCAAGTTCTTTTGCTTTCTGGATATAATATTCAAGAGTATAGACATCTCCGCCGATTCTGGGTTCTGTCAGAGAATAGCAGATGCAGCCCTGGAAATGAGCACCGCACTCCTTGATCACAGGAACAACTGTTTCAAAATTACGAAAATCATTTAAAGCATCAAAGGTTCTGAAGATCTCCATTCCGTTATCAACGGTCTTTTTCACAAACAATCTTGCTACATCATCTGCATAATTTCTATACCCCACAAGATTCTGGCCCCTTAAAAGCATTGAAAAACGAGTCTTTTTAAAATATCTTTTCAGGGTCCGAAGTCTTTCCCAGGGATCTTCCCCTAAAAAACGGTGCATGGTATCAAAGGTGGCACCACCCCAGACTTCCACGGCCCAGAAACCTATCTCGTCCATCCTTTCTGCAACCGGGATCATATCCTCTGTTCTTCCCCTTGTGGCAAAAAGAGACTGGTGACCATCCCGCAAAGATATATCCTCGATCATCAATCGATGCTTGGCCTCTGGTCTGTCTTTATCATACTTCATCTCAGTCATTTTAACCTGGGTGTGCTCTGTCATTTATTTTCTCCTGAATAATTTATTTTTTTATTTCGTTATTTCAATTCTTTATTTAGTGCCTGACCGAAAACCTGGGTCGAAGACGCGAAGCCAAATTTTTTATTTAAACATTCTCATCTGCATCATAGAATTAGCCTGCATATGGGTCCCACGTCCGGATATTCCCCAGATATTCGTTTGCTGCATGACCTGCACGTGTTGTGCAAAAAGGTCTGGAGTCGGTCCTGAAACCTGCGGGCCATAAAAGGAAGCCGCTTCTTCTGATGTTTTAATGTAAGCAAATACAGCAGCCATGGCTGCAGATAGTTTTTTTTTATCCATTTTCATCCCTTTATCTTATACAGGTATATTTCCATGTTTTTTAGCCGGCCTTAACTCTCTTTTTGTCGCCATGGCCTCAAGAGCATCAATGAGGCGGGGCCGTGTTTGGGACGGTTGAATCACGGCATCAACATAACCCCTTGCAGCAGCACAATAGGGGTTGGAAAATTTCTCGTTATACTCATCTATTTTTTCTTTGCGCTTTGCAACCGGATCTTCTGCCCCATTGATTTCCTTTGCATGGATAATATTGGCAGCCCCTTCAGCACCCATAACTGCAATCTGTGCAGTTGGCCATGCAAAGGCCATATCTGCTCCCAGGTGTTTTGAACACATGGCAAGATAGGAACCGCCATAGTCTTTCCTTGTAATCAAAAGGAGCTTTGGAACGGTTGCTTCGGAATAACACCATAAAAGTTTTGCACCATGCCGTATAATACCACCCCATTCCTGGTTGCTTCCAGGCAGATATCCCGGAACATCAGCAATTGTGAGCATGGGAATATTGAATGCATCACAAAATCGAATAAACCTGGTGGCTTTATCAGAAGCATCAATATCCAGACATCCTGCCAGAAAATTGGGCTGGTTGGCAATAATACCAATGGAGCGACCGTTTAGCCTTGCAAAACAGATCACCATATTTTTAGCAAAATACTGGTGGGGTTCAAAATATTCTCCATCATCCACAATGGAGGTGATCACAGCTTTGATATCATAGGCCCTGTTGGGATTGTCCGGTATGATGGAATCCAGGGATTTGTCCATGCGATTGGGATCATCTGTGGGGGACACAAAGGGAGGATCTTCCATATTATTGGACGGTAGATAGGACAAGAGTTTTCTGATCTGCATAAGGGCGTCTTCATCAGACTCACAGGCAAATTGTGCCACCCCGGATTTCTCGTTGTGGGTCATGGCACCGCCAAGGTCTTCAAAACTAATCTCTTCACCCGTAACCGCCTTGATGACATTGGGTCCTGTAATAAACATGTAGCTGGATTCTTTAACCATAAAAATAAAATCTGTCATGGCAGGTGAGTAAACTGCACCACCGGCCGTGGGCCCCATAATGGCTGAAATCTGGGGGATGACACCGGAAGCGGCTGAATTGCGAAAGAAAATTTCACCATATCCTGACAGGGCATCAATACCTTCCTGAATTCTTGCACCGCCGGAATCATTCATGCCTATAATAGGAACACCTGCCTTTAAAGCCATATCCATGACCT
>JAHJDU010000248.1 GCA_018812385.1 Pseudomonadota bacterium | reverse complement strand
TCAATCTCAAGGCTTATGCAGAAATAGTAAAAAATAGTAAAAAATACCGGAAAAAAAACTTTCCCTGGTCAACCATAAAAACCAGCCGGAAACTTGATCCTTTTGACTGTATCCATGCGCCCTGCAAAGCCACCTGCCCTGCTGGCCAGGATGTACCATCCTATATGTATTATACATCAAAAGGCATGTTTGAAGAGGCATTTCGCGTCATTCTTCAAACCAATCCGTTCCCCAATGTCCAGGGCATGGTCTGTGATCATCCCTGTACCCGAAAATGTACCCGGATCAATTATGACTCTCCCCTTCAAATCAGGGAAATCAAACGGTTTGTTGCGCAAAACAGTTTGGAAATTCCCGAGATGAAACCTCTGGAAAATAATCATCTGAAGGCCGCAGTAATCGGTGGCGGGCCCAGTGGATTCAGTGCCGCTTATTTCCTGCGGATGAACGGATTTAACGTGGATATTTTCGAGGCAAAGGATTTTGCCGGTGGAATGGCGGCAGATGCTATTCCCAGCTTCAGGCTTGATGATTTGAGCATCCAAAAGGATATTGACAGAATCATTTCTCTGGGAGTTAATGTTCACTATGGAAAAAATATTGACAAGGCAGCTTTTGCGGCAATCAAAGAAAAATATGATTATGTATATATTGGCGTGGGAGCCACGAAAGCGTATCCGCTTGATGTTCCCGGTGCCGATGCCAAAGGGGTATATGACCAGCTTGAATTTTTAGGAGGGTTAAGACAAGGGAAAGGCAATAAAATAGGAAAGAATATTGTGGTTATTGGTGGCGGAAATTCAGCCATGGATGCATCCCGGGCTGCAAAAAGGATGGCAGGGGAAAAGGGAAAAGTCACTATTTTATACCGGCGAAGCATAAGGCAAATGCCGGCAGACCTGGAAGAAATCGATGCGGTAATGGCAGAAGGCATTCAGATTCAAGAGCTGGTGGCTCCTCAAAATGTTATATCAAAAAACGGCCGGGTGTCAGGGATAAGATGCCATAGAATGTCTCTGGTACAACCCGATTCAAGCGGAAGACCCAGGCCGGTTGTCATTGAAGGCTCTGGATTTGTAATTAAAACAGACACGATTATCTCCGCCATTGGTCAACAGGTTGTTATTCCCTTTTTAAAAGAACAGGAATTTACAACTGACCCCAAAACACACCAGACAAACCTGGGAAAGGTTTATGCCGGCGGTGATGCCATAAGGGGTGCATCCACCCTGATCAGAGCCATTGGAGATGGTCAGAAAGCGGTTAACAGCATCATGGCGGATGCAGCTATTTCCGGCAACGTTTTTTTTGACCCTAAATCCCAGGAAAGGGACCTAGACAAGCTTGATGAAAAATTGGCCGCAAGAATATTTGGTCCTGATCTTCTGGAAACAGATCTGCGTGTGACCTTCAGGTTATCACAACGGTCCGGATTTGACCTTGTTTCCCGGACAATGACAAAAGATATGGCAATTGAAGAAGCCGCTAGGTGCCTTTCCTGCGATACACTCTGCAATACCTGCACAACTGTTTGTCCCAATCGTGCAAATGTGTCATACAAGGTTGCGCCTTTCAAGGCCCAGACATATAAAGCAATTTATAAAAATGACACCGCCATTGTAGAGCAGGTTGGTGCATTTACTGTTTCCCAGACCCATCAGGTGATAAATATAGGAGATTTTTGCAATGAATGCGGCAATTGTACCACCTTTTGTCCAACATCCGGATCACCCTATATGGATAAACCCAAATTTTATCTTTCCCGATCTAATTTTGAGGCTGACTTTGAGGCTGATTCTAAGACTGATTTTAGAAATGGGTCTTCCGCTTATTTTATGGAAAATCATTCAATTTTTAAAAGAAATAACAGAGAGCAGGTCTCCTTAACCGAAAACAAAAATACCTATACCTATGATTCAAAAATAATAACGGCTATACTGGATAAAAAAAGCTTCAAGGTTATGGAAGTAGACTTTAAGGCCCAACAGAACAAAACCCCGCAAAATCAGGAGGTTGATCTGTCCGAGGCCCCGGAGCTCGGGTTTTTGTATACATCGCTTAAACAATTTTTTGTCAATTAGTTTAAAGGAGAAACGTCAATAATGGCAGTCGGTAAATCAGTAAACCGTATAGATGCAATCGCTAAGGTCACAGGGCGAGCAGAGTATACCGAAGATTTATACAAACCGGGTATGCTTGTTGCCAAATACTTTAGAAGCAGCATTGCCCATGGCCGTGTGAAGAGCATTTATATAGGAAAAGCAAAGGATCTGGAAGGGGTAGAAGCTGTTTTTACTTTTGAAGACGTCCCTGAAAACAAATTTGCCACTGCAGGTCATCCTTTTTCCCTGGACCCAGACCACCAGGATGTGGCAGACCGGCTGCTTTTGACCCGGGATATCCGGTTCATGGGGGATGAAATCGCCATTGTGGTGGCCCAGGATGAAATTATGGCCAACAAAGCCTTGCAACTCATAGAGGTTTCCTATGATGAATACACACCCCTTATCCTGCCTGAAGATATATTAAAAAAAGATGCAAGACAGATTCACAAAGGCTCATCAAATATCGTGGGGGAACACCAATATTCCACGTGTGACCTTTATGTTACGCGTGACCTTCAGGTTATTGGCGGTGATGTGGATGATGCCCTTGAAAAGGCGGATTATGTGGTTGAAGGTAATTTTGAAACCGTCATGGTTCAGCATTGCCATCTTGAAAATCATATTGCCTATGCATACATGGATGATCTTGACAGAATCGTTATCGTATCCTCCACCCAGATTCCCCATATTGTCAGAAGAATTGTGGGTGAAGCCCTGAATATGCCTTTAAGCCGGGTTCGTGTAATTAAACCTTTTATAGGGGGCGGCTTTGGCAACAAACAGGATGTGGTGCTTGAACCCATGGTTGCTTTTTTGACCTTAAAATTAGATGGCAGGGCGGTTCAGATCAACCTGTCCCGGGAAGAATGCATGACAGGCACAAGGAACCGTCATCCCTTTCATATTAAAGTAAAAACCGGAGTCATGAAAGACGGCACCATGGTGGCAAGAAAAATGGATGCCATCTCCATCACCGGAGGGTATGCTTCCCACGGCCACGCCATTGCCGCCGCCGGAGGCAGCAAACAAAGTTCTTTGTATCCCCGCATGGCCACCGAGTTTCATGCAAGGACCCTGTATGCCAATATTCCCGTGGCAGGTGCCATGAGAGCCTATGGATCACCCCAGGTCATTTATGCCCTTGAATGTGCAACAGAAGATGCGGCCAGAAAAATCAATATGGATTCTGTTGAATTCAGACTTAAAAATATTGCCCGGCAAGGCGATATCAACCTGTTATCAGGCAAAAAAATTCTTTCCTGCGGACTTGCCGACTGCCTGCTTAAAGGCAAAGCGTTCATGGACTGGGACAAAAAAAAGAAAGAATATGAAAAATGTAAAACAGGACCCATTCGAAAGGGTCTTGGCGTGGCCTGCTTAAGTTATGCATCCGGGACATATCCCGTGTGTGTTGAAATTGCAGGGGCTAGAATTTCCTTAAACCAGGACGGTACAGTCCATGTAATGGTGGGTGCCACCGAGATCGGCCAGGGCTCTGATACTGTTGTGGCTCAAATGGCGGCCGAGACCCTGGGGCTTGCCTATGAACATGTAAGGGTGGTCCAGGCCCAGGATACTGATGTATCTCCTTTTGACACCGGGGCCTATGCTTCACGGCAGGCCTATGTCGTAAGCAATGCTGTTTTCAGGGCAGCCACCCAGTTAAAGAAAAAGATTCTTGACCATGCCGGTTTAATGACAAGAAAAAAAGCCAAAGACCTAAACATTATAAACGGCAGGATTGTTGATACCCATACCAATGCGTTTCTCATGGATATGAAAACCCTTGCCCTTGACAGTTTTTACCATAAAGAGCGCGGCTGTCAACTGACGGCTGATGTCTCACACAAAACAACAACCAATGCACCCGTGTTTGGCTGTACCTTTGTTGATATCACCGTTGATATCCCTCTTTGTAAAATCAAAATCAATAAAATTATCAATGTCCACGATTCAGGCATAATCCTGAACCCTGTTCAAGCCGGAGGCCAGGTTCATGGAGGAGTCTTCATGGGGATCGGTGCCGCACTTTCAGAAGAGCTTATGATCAATCCTGCAACTGGTTATATTTACAATAACAATCTTCTGGATTATAAGTTTCCCACATTCATGGATCTTCCCCAGATTCACCATGATTTTGTGGAGACATTTGAACCCACCTCGGGCTATGGAAATAAATCCCTTGGAGAACCCCCTGTTATTTCGCCACCGCCAGCCATAAGAAATGCCCTGCTTGATGCAACCGGGGTCAGTATCAACTCCTTGCCCCTATCGCCCCACAAATTGTTCACAGAATTTACAAAAAACGGGCTTATGGATTCAAAAGGAGGTGCAAATGTTTGATTTAAAAAAACATATAAAAGCCAATTCAATAGACCATGCCATTGCGCTTTTGCTGGAGAACCCTGATGCCAGACTCATTGCCGGCGGTACGGATGTGTTGATTAAACTGAGAAATGGAAAGCCGGGATTTTCCGAGCTTGTGGATATCCATGGCCTGGAAGAATTAAATTTTATCCAACAGGATGAAAAAAATAATATTCTTATCGGTTCCGGTGTTGTGTTCACAGACATTATTCAATCAGACATCATCAAAAAGCATATCCCCATGCTCTGCGATGCAGTCCAAAGTATCGGCGGGCCGCAGATCCGGAATATTGCCACCATTGGCGGGAATAATTGCAATGGGGTCACCAGCGCAGACAGCGCATCAACTCTTTTTGCATTGAATGCTGTTTTAGAGATCCAGGGAAAAGGCATGACCCGGCAGGTTCCAATTTCCGCTTTTTATCTGGGACCCGGCAAGGTGGATTTAAAAAAAGGGGAGATCCTGACCACATTCAAAATCACACCTGAAAATTATCAAGGATTTTTTGGATATTTTTATAAATATGCCATGAGAAATGCCATGGATATTGCCACCATTGGATGCGCCGTCAGCCTGAAAACCAACAATCATATCATAGAAGACTATCGGATTGCCTATGGCGTAGCAGGCCCTGTTCCCATGCGCTGTCCGAAAACAGAAAAGTCAGTGATAAACAGGAAAGTCTCAAAAAGTCTTTTGGATGAGATATCACAGACCATTGAGACCGACGTGAGCCCGAGAACCTCCTGGCGGGCCACAAAGGATTTTCGGATGAATATTATAAAAGAGCTCTCAAAAAGAACCACAAAAGAGGCTTTGCTGAGAGCCGGGGAGGAAGTGTAGATGACACATCATACATTCAGAGAAATCACATTCTCCATAAATGGAAGACCGCGAACACTTTATATTGACATGAGAAAATCATTGCTTGAGGTTTTAAGGGAAGACTTAGGTCTTACCGGTGCCAAGCAGGGATGTGGTGTGGGTGAATGCGGCGCATGTTCTGTCCTGGTGGACGAGGTTTTAGTGGATTCCTGTATTTATCTTGCCGTCTGGGCAGACAATAAAAATATCAGGACCATTGAAGGGGAAGCAAAAAACGGAAAATTGTCCACGGTACAGCAGGCATATGTGGATGAAGGGGCTGTGCAGTGCGGTTTCTGCACCCCGGGCTTTATCATGGCAACCACATCTTTTGCAGAAAATTGTACAGGAAAAAAAATCACTGAAGATGATATACGAAAGTCCCATGCCGGTAATTTATGTCGGTGCACGGGATATCAGAACATTTTAAAGGCAGTTGAGAAAAGTATACACCCTGACAAGGAGTAAAAAGCTCGTGAGCAAAATAATATTATTAAAAAATTGCTATTACATACTTAAGTCGTGTCACGAGGAGGGACTTAGGGGATACGATTTGCTGATTGAGGACAATCGGGTGGCAAAGATTGATAAAAATATTGATTTTTCTTCCTCCCCTTCATCGTCCCTTTCATCGGCCCCTTCATTGGCTGAGGATGAACGGATTATCGATTGTTCCACCCATGTTGTCGTGCCTGGATTTGTAAATACCCATCATCATTTTTATCAGACCCTGACCCGGAATCTTCCCAAAGTGCAGAATGCAGAGCTCTTTGAGTGGCTGGTCTATCTTTATGAAATATGGAAGCATCTGGATGAAGAAGCCATTTATACATCATCCCAGCTTGCCATGGGTGAGCTTCTCAAGACAGGATGTACAACGTCCACAGATCATCACTATATTTATCCCCGCAGCGTAACGGCAGACATCATGGGGCTCCAGTTCAAAGCGGCAGAAGAGTTGGGGATGCGATTTTCCCCGACCCGGGGTTCCATGTCTCTGAGCAAGAAGGATGGCGGGCTTCCTCCGGATACACTGGTTCAAACCGATGATGAGATTTTACAGGACAGTGAAAGGGTTATAAATCAATATCATGATGACTCTGAACTCTCCATGAAAAAAATTGTATTGGCGCCCTGCAGCCCTTTCAGCGTTACAGAGGATTTAATGAAAGAATCTGTAAAACTTGCCAGAAAGTATGGGGTTAGGCTTCATACCCATCTGGCGGAAACAAAAGATGAAAATGATTTTTGCCTTCAGATGAG
>JAHJDU010000247.1 GCA_018812385.1 Pseudomonadota bacterium | reverse complement strand
TTTTTTCTCAAAAAGGGATGAAGGCAGATGTCTTCCATGCCCATGATCTGAATACTTTGTATATCGGGCACAAGATGGCCAGAAAGTATGGTGCAAAGCTGGTATATGATTCCCATGAGCTTTATGTCCATCATAACAGGCCTTATATCCCTCCGAGCTGGTTTTTGAAACTGGAAGAGAGGTTTGAAAGAAGATATATCAAAAAGGCGGATGCTGTTATCACTGTCAGCCAGTCAATTGCCGATTATCTGGAAAAAAAATATAATATTTCCAAACCGCATCTGATCATGAATGCTCCTCATCAAAAAACAGGTTCTTTAAAAAACAATCATTCCCTTAGAAAGATCCTGAAAATAGATGATGCTTATAAAATATTATTATATACTGGCGGCATTACATTTGGCAGGGGGTTGGATAAGGCGGTAGAAAGCCTGATTGATTTGCAGAATCTTTTTTTTGTCATGATGGGATCAGGGACAGAAGAATTTAAAAACTATCTTGCAGGTGTTGCGAAAAAAGCAGGAGTTGAGGATAGGGTGGCATTTTTCGGGCCAGTACCTTCAGGCCAGGTAACAACCTATGCTGCATCAGCAGATGTTGGAATAGCTCCCATTGAAAATGTATGCCTGAGTTATTATTATTGCGCTCCTAACAAGGTATTTGAATATATCCAGAGTGAATTGCCTGTGGTGGCAAGTAATTTCCCGGATATGAAACGCATTGTTGAGGGAAATGACATCGGTCTGACATGTGATACCTCAAATCCCGGACAAATTGCCAGGGCAGTGGATCAGGTCTTGTTGAATTATCCGGCTTATTTGAAAAATATATGTGAAATTAAAGATCGGTATTGCTGGGAAAAGGAATCCTTGAAACTTAAACAGGTTTATGTAAACCTGTATGGAGGGCAATGAAAAGAGTTGTTCATATTACATCTGTTCATACCCCGTTTGATTCAAGAATTCTGCACCGGGAATGTAAATTCCTGGCAAAATCAGGCTATGAAGTGTTTTTTATTGTACCGGCTGACTTTTCTGAAAAAATAGAGGGAAATGTAAAAATTCTGGGAGTCCAAAAACCTGGGAGCCGATTTAAAAGGCCCTTGATCTGGTTGCAGATTATCAGAAAAATACACAAACTCAAACCGGACATACTTCATTTCCATGATCCAGAGCTTCTTGCAATCCTGCCAGTTGTAAGGATGCTGAGCCAAAAAAAAATGAAAATCGTATATGATGTCCATGAATATTTTATAGAATCCATAAAAGACAAATTCTGGATTCCTTTACACTTAAGAAAAATCACTGCTTTTTTTGTATCCTATTTTGAATCTTTTCTTGGGAAATGGGTTGACGGGCAGGTGTTTGTCACCCAAGGGCAGATTCCATATTATTCTCATTGGAAAACAGCAAAGATTGTTCTGCACAATTATCCTGACCTGAATTATTTTAAGCCTGGTTATTTTAAGCCTGAAAATTTTAAACCTGGTTCTTTTAAACCGGACAATTTTAAATCTGAGAATCTTAAACCGGGTTTAAGAAAAAAAAAAGACCAGGACAGAAGATTTACTTTGGTTCACATTGGTTCCCTGTACGAAAGACGGGGGATTATGACCATGCTAAAAGCGATGAGGCTTTTGATTAAAGATGGATATGATGTTCATCTGGTCCTGGGCGGGGTTTTTGAGTCCCGATCATTCAGAGACGGGGTGGAGGATTTTATCAGGGTGAATAAACTTGAAGCAAATATAGATATTCTGGGCTGGATTGACTACACCAAAATAAATGAACAGCTTGCAGAAGCTGATGCCGTCTGGCTTGCCCATTATCCTTCTTTGCAGCATTCGAGGCAGAGTATCAGCACCAAACAGCTTGAAGCCATGCTGGCATCCCTGCCAGTTATCTGCAGTGATCTGCCTTCGCTGACACGGTTTGTGGATGAAGCTGCATGCGGAATTTCTGTTTCCCCAAAAGATCCTGCGGCCCATGCTGAGGCCATTAAAAAATTATATAATAATCCAGGGGAAGCCGGAAAAATGGGTGCCAGGGGCAGGCTATTAATTCTGGAAAAATATAATTGGCAGAATGAAGTCAGGCATTTAAATAATTTTTATGAAGCTTTGTTAACAGGTAAAAACCAAACTTGAAACTTTTTGTGACCATTGATACGCTTGAATACATTTTCCCGGGGTAAGACAGACTATGGGCATACCAAAGAAAAAAAGGCAACTCATCAAAAGAAACTATCCAAAATGGTCTGTTGATGAAATTGCTGCTAATACCGGTCTGAGTGTGCAGGATATAGAAAAGGTTCTTGGAATTTATCAACCAGGCAAGGGTACAAATTTATCGGAAATCTTAAGTGCAGTCCTTGAATGGGGTATTTGTTGTTCTGTTTTTCTGGCCCCGTTTATAATGCTGCCCTGGCTCAGGGATGCATCCAATCTGCCCCAGAATGCCTTTGTCCAGATTACAACACTATTTTTGGCCTCAGTCTGGGCTTTTAAAGGTGTTATCGATAAAAAACTAGAGCTTATATCTTCTCCTTTGATCTGGCCTTTAATCTGTTTTCTTGTCTGGTGCCTGATCTCCTTTTTTGTTGCTGATAATCCTTTTGAAGTTGTTCCTATTTTTTTACAGGTACTGGCAATGGGTGTTTGTTTTATCCTGGTATTGAATACCTGTTATAAAAAAGAGAATTTTGACAGATTGATATTGGCATTGCTTTTTGCAGGTGCTGGTATTGCTGTCATCGGTATTATGCAATATCTGTTTGAATTTTCAATGATACCCCAGGCACGGCCCCCTGCCGCTACTTTTTCAAACAGGAATATGGCATCCCAGTTCATGGTTCTGGTGTTTCCCTTTGGTATGTACCTGTTTTTAAAAACAGATAAGAAATCCATTGGCTGGTTAGCGGCGATTATATCAGGGCTGATACTTGTTTATATCGTTTATACAAAAAGTCTTGCCGCATGGATTTCCATTGCTGGTGAACTGGCTGTTTTTCTATCTATACTGTTTTATCTGGTCTTCAGGAAAAAATGGCATTTTCAGATAAAATCCAAGTTGCCCCCTTTACTTGTTATGATGGTTGTTTTCCTGCTGCTGATAAACGTGGATTCAGGTGGGGTGAATTTAAAATTTGGAGGAGTTTCAGAACAGGTCAGCAGTGTGCGAAAATTTGTTGCAGAAGATGAACAAAGGGATGTTGAAAATAAAACAAAGGTTTCTACAATAGAATGGAGATGGTCTGTCTGGCTGAATTCTGCAGCAATGGTCAAGGACAATCCGGTTTTTGGAGTAGGGGCCGGGAATTATAAAATTGAATATCCCTTATATAACCAAAAGGTTGTTAAAGATCAAAAATTCAAAATAGAAACCCAGCCGGCACATGCCCACAACGATTATATCCAGGCGGCAGCAGAATATGGTATACCAGGCCTTGTTATTATTTTTTGGGGTATAGGTGTTTTTTTATATAGTCTGATTATTCTAATAAAAAGCGGATCATCCGGAAAGAATGTCCTTTTATATGCTGCAATCTTGTCAGCAGGTTTTGGGATATTTCTCAATGCTGGTTTCAGTTTCCCTTTTAACCGGGCGCTTCCTCCCTATTATATGATTATTTTATCAGGGCTTACCGGGGTTCTGTTTTTCAAACTTGGAAAGAATGTACCCAAAAAGATAACGA
>JAHJDU010000656.1 GCA_018812385.1 Pseudomonadota bacterium | reverse complement strand
GTTATTGTAATTGGTTTTTTTTATCTTATACCTGCGTTGCGTTTGTTTACCTTCTTTATTAAAACCCAAAGCCATTTTTTCCTGATTATTAATCGCAAGCTTGGCTATTTTGAACATGCAGTTGCCTGGTTTAGAGATACGCTAGTTGTTTTATATCTACTGTGTTTTGGCAGTTGGTATGCCTATTATGGTTATATATATGGTCGTCAAGAATGGGGCTTGCTGGCCTTGGCTAGTCTGGCCTTGGTTGGTTTATCATATTTTAACTGGAAGAAGAAGCAACAAGGAAGGCTGGCCTTAGTTGATTTTGTGCGCAGCTTTCCCAATATTCATCCTCAAGAATTTTTTGATCATTTGTTATGCATGGCTGGCGTGGCCAACCATATTTTGCCAGCCCAGCCTTTCCAAATGCTTGATTTGCAAAACTTGGATTTTAAAAATCCTGGTAAAAAGAAAATATCGCTTTGGCGAAAATTAAAAGGCGTTTGGAGTACAATTTGGCTAAAAAGACTTTGTTTGCTTGCCCTAAAAGCAAAAGGCAAAGATTTTCTAAAAGAGGCTTCAGCTGGTATTGCTGTGGTTTGGGGCACCAGGTTGAGTCAGCTTGTTTACGCAGAGGTAAAAATTGAGCAAACAAATTATCTAGAGGATTTAAAAGGTATAAATATTTATCTTTTTAATCATTTAAGCTTTTTGGATTTTGCCTTGGCGCCAATATTATTAGGAGGGAAATCTTTACCTAAATTTTTAATGGCCAAGGATCATTTTTTGGATAATCCAATTTTTTATCGTATTTTGGGCATTGGCCAAGTGGCTAAGGCTTTGGATATGATCTTTGTGGAACGCAAAGGTAAAAAAGATGCAGCTCAAGAATCTATAGCTGCAGGAGTTCGGCAGTTAGTAGAAGATAGCGCTGATTTGGCGGTTTTCCCCCAAGGTAGTAGGGCTTATGCCAGGGTGGGCAGGAATCAGGAAAGACTGGATGGTGGGTATTATGCAGTTGGTAAATTGAAGAGATTAAAAAAAGATGATAAACATTTGAAAAAAGGCACGGCTTATTTAGCTGTAGAAACAGCCAAAGTAGCTGTGGAAAAAGGCGAGCAGGACAAGATTAACTTAATTCCAGTGGCCATTAAAGGTGCCGGCATAATTGCCCCAAAGGGAAGTAGGCGCCTTAAACCAAATGTTAAAGTTGTGCTAAAAATTGGCCAGCCTTTTGGTTTAACCTCTGCTGATGCCTTGGTTTTTGCAGATGGAGCAGATCATGAAAAATATGTAGATCAGTTGCATCAAAAGATTGATCAATCGCTAAAAGCAACCTTGCAGGTTCATGTAGATTTAGAAAGGCGTTTCTTTGAAGATATGCGCAAGATTTTGCAGCCATTTGAAGCAGAAGAGGTTGCTTTGGCCATGAAGACCTGGCGAGGTGACGATTATTTAGTACACTCAATTCTTGATTGTATTTATACTTGTAAGCCAAAACTGTGGTGGGAACTTTTAGGCCGGTTGATTTATCTGATTCGGAATGATGCACCCAGAGAAGACTTGCTAAAATTTAAGGCAGAAGTAGCTGCTAGGTTTGCAAAATAATTCATATAAATATCTAAATTCGAAATTCTAAACAAATTCAAATCATCAAAATTTAAATGTTCAAAACAATTTGTTTTAGAATTTTAAAGAATCTATTGCTGTTTTGTAATTATTAGTTCCAAAGATAGCTGAGCCAGCTACGATGATTTCAGCGCCAGCTTTAATTACTTCTTTGACATTTTCTGGCTTAATGCCGCCGTCAACTTCAATTGGCACAGATAATTTTTTGTCAGTGATAAACTTCTTTAAGTCTTTAATTTTTTGCGTACATTCTTCAATATATTCTTGTCCACCAAAGCCGGGATTGACACTCATAATTAAGATATAATCAGCCTGCTCTACATATGGATATAATTTTTCCATTGGAGTGGGAGGATTGATCACTGCACCAGCTTTACAACCCAGCTTTTTTATAGCTGGCAGAACTGTGTTTAAATCGCAATTTTCCACATGCACGGAAATCCAATCTGCTCCAGCCTTGGCAAAAGCTTCAATATATTTTTCCGGGTTTTCTATCATCAGATGACAATC
>JAHJDU010000246.1 GCA_018812385.1 Pseudomonadota bacterium | reverse complement strand
TTTCCAATATGGGAAAAGAGCTTTTTTTTCCAAAGGGCATCCTCAGTCAGAGCGCTGAAGCCAAACAAAAAGCAGATAAAATTAATGCCACTATTGGCATTGCAAAAGAAGGCAGCAAAGTATTCAGCCTTTCTTCACTCACAAAATATATTAAAGATATTGAGCCGGATGATTATTTAACCTATGCCCCTTCCTTTGGTCTTATGACTCTGCGTAATAAATGGAAAGCTGACCTTTATAAAAAGAACCCGTCTCTTAAAAATAAAGAAATCAGTCTTCCTGTTGTGACTTCAGGTATCACCCATGGGGTCAGCATATTGTCTGATATGTGGATTGATTCTGATGATGTGATTGTTCTGCCGGATATGATGTGGGGCAATTATAATATGACATTCTGTGTCAGAAACAATGCCCGCATCGTTCATTATAAGGCTTATGATGATCTATTGACCCGGTTTAATATTGATTCTTTTGAAAAAGTAATTCGTCAGCAGGCAAAGGAAAATGATAAAATTATTACTATTTTAAATTTCCCCCATAATCCCAGCGGATATTCTTTGAGCGTAGCAGAAGCAAAAAGGGTTGCAGGTATTCTCATTGATGTTGCCCAGAAGGGAACCAACGTGGTTGCAGCCTGTGACGATGCCTATTTTGGCCTTTTTTATGAAGAGGAAACCAGCAGAGAATCCATATTTTCCCAATTAGCTGGAGCTGATAAACGTCTTGTTGCTGTAAAACTTGATGGTGCCACAAAAGAAGATTATGCCTGGGGCTTGAGAATAGGCTTTATCACCTATGGTGTTTCTGGTGCAGACAACACAGTTCTTGAAGCACTGGAAAAAAAGACAGCAGGATGTATCCGGGGAAATATTTCCAATGCATCCCACTTAAGCCAGACCATTCTTTTAAAGTCCATGGCAGATGAAAATTATGAAATTTATAAACAGGAAAAATTTGAGCTCCTGAAAAAACGTGCATTAAAAATAAAAAAAGTCTTAAAAAATCCGAAATTCAATGATTTCTTTGATGTCTATCCCTTTAACTCTGGTTATTTCATGTGTATCCGGCTTAAAGATGTGGATGCAGAAGTCTTAAGGGTTCATCTTCTGGATAATTATGGCGTTGGTTTGATTTCTTTTGGAGAAAAAAATATCCGGGTGGCCTTTTCCTGTCTTGAGGAAAATGATGTTGAAATATTATTTGATTTCATATTGAGCGGTATTAATGACCTGAGAAATGGTTGATGCCCATGAGCTTTAGAGGAAAGTTGGGTTCGCGGGATATTGCAATTGCAGGCAGATGGCTTTTTTATTTTGTCCTGATCGGACTTATTGCCGGTTGCGGTGCCATTGTTTTCCATTATTTGTGCGGACTGGGCATGCATTATTTTTTGGATCTCATGGCAGGATACAGACCTGCTTCTCCTGCCGGAGAACATCTTCTTTTGCCCCACACCCAGACTCCTTTTAACAAATGGATACTTTTAATTCTCCCTGCATTGGGCGGGCTTGTAAGCGGGTGGATCGTTTATACCTTTGCCCCTGAGGCTGAAGGTCATGGAACAGATGCTGCCATTGATGCCTACCATAATAAAGGCGGAATGATCCGGGCCAGAATTCCTTTCATCAAAACAATTGCCTCTGCCATTACCTTAACAACAGGGGGATCAGGGGGCAGGGAAGGGCCCATTGCACAAATCGGTGCGGGGTTTGGATCTTTTCTGGCAACCAAATTCAACCTTTCCGAAAGAGAAAGAAGAATTATGATGGCTGCGGGTATTGGTGCCGGGGTTGGATCCATATTCCGTGCTCCTCTGGCAGGGGCACTTTTTGCGGCAGAAGTACTCTATCGTGACCCTGACTTTGAATCAGAAGTCATTATTCCGGCAGGTATTTCCTCTGTTGTAGCCTATTGTACTTTCTGTCTTGTTTTCGGATGGGGATCTTTATTTGATTCTCCAGGTTTTAAATTTCAAAATCCCCTGGAGTTGGGACCTTATCTCGTCCTTGCCGGGGTCCTTTCGCTTACCGCCATTCTTTACATTAAAGTATTTTATGGGGTCATTGGTCTTTTCAAGAAATTATCAATCCCCAACCATTTTAAACCTGCCATAGGTGGCTTGATTACTGGTATTATCGGCTTTTTTCTTCCCTATACCCTTGCCTTTGGTTATGGAATTGCCCAGGAAGCGATCTTTAACCAGGTTGCCATTTCAACTCTGATTGCATTGGCCATTGGAAAAATATTTACCACATCATTTTCCATTGGGTCCGGAGGCAGCGGCGGGGTATTCGGTCCCTCCATTGTCATAGGGGGAGCCATGGGGGGAGCAGTCGGGAAAATTTTCAACCTGCTTATCCCTTCGATTGTCACAAGCCCGGGCTCCTTTGTTATTGTTGGTATGGCAGGTTTTTTTGCCGCAGCATCCAACACGCCTATTTCAACGATTATTTTTATAAGTGAGATGACCAACTCCTACCACTTATTGCTGCCAAGTCTTCTTGTATGTTCCATTTGTTATTTATTATGCCAGAGATGGACCATATTTGAAAATCAGGTCAAATCAAGGATTGATTCTCCAGCTCATGCCGGCGAATTTATGATGGATATTCTTCAAACAATAAAAGTCAAAGACTTAAGACATCTGATCAAAGAGGTCAGGTGCGTGAATGAAGATATGCCTTTCAGCGAATTTAAAAAAATATTTTCAAGTACAAAACAGCATTATTTCCCGGTAATTAACAGCAAGGGAGACTTTTCAGGTATTTTTTCCTCCAATGATATAAGGGAGGTTATTTTTACCCTTCATATAGAACAATTGGTTGTCATGAAAGATATCATGGTGTCTGACCTGATTTGCACAACTCCTTCTGAAGACCTGAATACAACTCTTTTAAAATTGACTCAAAAAAATATTGATGCCCTGCCTGTTGTGGAAGAAGATAATTCAGGCCATCTGATCGGTTTGATTTACAGACGGGACATCATCTCACATTACAACCAGCATATCAAAAAAATAAAAAATCAGGAATAATTCACCTTTTTTAAAAACAGCCCATGGGCTGGTGCTGTTTGACCGGCCAGACTTCTGTCTTTTGCTTTAAGGATTTGTATAAATTCATGAATTGAAATTTTATTCAACCCTGCAAGGACAATGGTTCCTATAAGATTTCTGACCATATACTTTAAAAATCCGCTGGCACAAATTTTAAATACAAGCCGCTGATGATCCAATTGACTGATGTTGAAAAAAAAGACTTGTCGAAGGGTTGAGGAACGCGGACTTCCTGTATTTTCAAAAGACTTGAAATCAAAAACTCCTGTAATGGCATGACAGCACTGGGTCATTGCCCCAATATCCAACGGGGATCTTATATGCCATTGATACATTCTTTCTATGGCACAAGGGTCCTGCCTGTTCAAAATAAAATAATGATACTCTTTGGAAACAGCATTGTACCTGGCATGGAAGCTATCCGCTACAAGATGGCAATCCCTTATTACAATGGGGTCTTTTATCAGGCTGTTCAGGGCTGCTTTAAGTTTTTTTGGCAGAATATCTGTATCAGCATGAAAATTTGCCACCTGGCCAAAGGCATGGACACCGGCATCGGTTCGCCCGGATCCTGTAATCTTGATTTCCTGGTTCAGAATCAGGCTTAAAGCTTTTTCGATTTCACCTTGAACGGTTTTTGTGTCTGGTTGTTTTTGCCAACCGAAAAAATTCGTACCATCATATTCAATAATAATTTTAAAATTTTTATTCATTCTCGGTGATAAATTGGGATAGTTTTTTATTGGCTGTGAGAATGGTAAAGGATAACTTATTGGCTGAATCAGGCCCGAGAATTTCTGTATACTTTAAATATAAATTTTTATAGGCAAGAGCAACAGGGCTTTTTAATTCAAGCCCCTTTGCAGTGGGGGAGATAAATGCTGCCTTGCCTTTGGACTTACGATTGACAAGACCTTTTTTTTCCAGGGCATCTACAAAGCGGGTAATGGTGGAAGGGGTCAGGTTAAGACGATGACTTAAGTCTTTTGGACTGATCCCGGGAGTATCATACACCAGCAGCATTAATGATGCATGGGCAGGGGAGAGATTTAAGGGCGCAAATTTTTTTTCAGCAAGCTTTAACAAATATCTGGACAGGGCATTGGTATTAAAAAACAGACAGCTTTCTAAAAAATTTTCATTGTTTTCCATTTTTACCTCAAAAAGGGTTGCGGTTGCATATACAATTATAATTTTTAACCCCTTATGTCAACACAAGAATGTCCATTGTCAATAGAATGGTTTCCCTGAGTCCGGTTGGGGGTGGATTGCGATTCATCCGATTGAACTATTCTTACAGGTTCTAAATTCCGCTGCACTAAACGGCAAAACTCGCTCCGCTCAGACACTTGCCGTTCTTAACGTTCCGCTGCATTAAGAACCTGTACAGAATAGCAATCAACGATTCCCTGCAACCCACACCCAACCTCCCTGGCAAAGCACTTCAGACCCAAACCCTGTATTATACTTGCAGATGTACAGAAGTAACAGAAAATTTGTTTTTTGATTAATCTCAAGTCTCCAATATGATTTGTTTTTTTTTGATTTCTCTTTACAGGCATTTTCAAAGTTGCTATTTATTGATTTAAACCACTATGTTACTTGAGGTCAGATATCATTCAATTTTTCTTGATATTCAGATCTGCACAATTACTTGTTAGGAACACATTAAATAAAGTGATATGACATTGCTAAGCTCCTCTTCATTATTCCATTATACGAAATCTTTAGAAACATTAATTGCCATATTAAAGACAGGCTTTAGATTTTCTTCGGTTTCAGAGCCATATCCACAAATGTCAGTGTTAGCCAAAATTGATGTTGTTTGTTTTTGTGACATTCCATTAACGCAAGCAATTGACCATCGAGAAAATTATGGAAAATACGCTATTGGTCTCTCAAACAGTTGGGCTATAAAAAATAAAATATCCCCTGTAAGATATGTTCATTCAAATTCCCCAGGATTTTCAAAAGAAGTAATTGAATTCATGGATCTACATGAAGCGAAATTGCAAAATGGAAATGAATTTGTTCAACAAAGAGTAGCTCTTAAAAATAAGAAAACAATTGATATTGAAAAACTGCCCAATGATGCCATGATCGTAATAGAAACTTTGGAAAATGATTTAACCAAAGCATTAGAATTTATTTCATCGGGCGTTCCTTTTTTAAAAGCATATAAGGAAAATAGTAAAAAATATTATGACGAAAGAGAATGGCGCGCTTCTTGTTTGCCTGGTTCGCGAGGAAATAATTTAAAATTTTTATGGGAAGATATAAATTTTATTATTTGTGATTCAGAGGACGAAACTACTCAAATTTACAATCAATTAAAAAAGGAAAAAAGTACTTTGGAAATAAAGTCGGAAAATAAAATATGGAAAAAGCTATATACCTTTAAAGAAATTGTGACAAATTTTTAATTTGCACAAATGAGATAAACACAAATTATCACCTAACCATCTGCTGCACCGGACGCGCATACAGCAGCGCGCCCGTGAGCAGCAACGTTCTGTTCTTTTAGACGTATATGATTATATAAAAGGTTGATTGAAATATGAATTTACCAAAATTTAATGAAACCTTCATTCCAATTCT
>JAHJDU010000245.1 GCA_018812385.1 Pseudomonadota bacterium | reverse complement strand
ATAAAGAAAGACTTGCCCAGGTTATTCGTCAATATTTTTATGTCTGCGATAAGATGGCAGATCATATTCTTCTCATGTACCAGGTCACACAATTTTTGCCGGAAAAATGGAAAAAGGACGTGCTTTTGAATGAGTTGAATATCACAGATATTTTTATCAATGCCCTGTCTTCTTTGTCCGGGAAAAATAGTTTTCCTTTGCTGGATGGTAAGATATTGAATCTGGTGGGTCACAATATTTCAATTCTGGGTCAGATGTGGGCTTTTCGAAGGTGGCATGTACAAAGAAATTTTACCATTGAGGAATATATTAAAATTCAAACCGATTTTATCCTTGGACTCATATTTTAATAAAACGGGATCAATAAAAAAGGATCACTAAAAAAGGATCAATGATGACTATGGAAACCCAAAGTTACACCCCCAGGCATTCTATTAAGGTTGTTACGGCAACATCGCTTTTTGACGGTCATGATGCTGCCATAAATATAATGAGAAGAATTTTGCAGGATTCTGGTGCAGAAGTGATCCATATCGGTCATAACAGGTCTGCAAATGAAGTCGTGGATGCAGCCATTGAAGAAGATGCACAGGGCATTGCCGTATCCAGTTACCAGGGCGGGCATCTTGAATATTTTAAATATATGAAGGATCTCTTAAAAGAAAAAGGCGGTTCCCATATTAAGATTTTTGGCGGCGGCGGCGGTGTTATCATTCCTTTGGAAATGGATGAGCTGCACGCCTATGGTGTGGCAAGGATCTATTCTCCTGAAGATGGTTCAAAAATGGGGCTTCAGGGTATGATCAATGATATGATGCGATCCATGGATGCCCCTTGTGTTGATTATGAGACGCTTGATTATGGGCAGTTGACCATTGACAATAAATATGTAACTGCCAATTTTATTTCTGCGGTCCAGGAAGCCAAAGCCAATGACAGGGAAGCCTTTGACAAAATTATTTTAAATATTAATGCGCTTGCAGATAAAAAAGATATTCCCATCATAGGATTAACGGGAACGGGCGGGGCTGGAAAGTCTTCTTTAACAGATGAATTGATTAACAGGATTTTAAGGGATCTTAAAGACGTCAATATTGCCATTATCTCCTGTGATCCCTCCAGACGGAAAACGGGCGGAGCCCTTTTAGGGGACAGGATCAGGATGAACTCCATAGAAACAGGCCGGGTTTATATGCGGTCCATGGCAACAAGACGTTCCCAGACAGAGCTTCCCGAGGCGTTACCCGATGCCATCGCCGTGGTCAAGGCAGCTGGCTATGATATGGTGATTGTTGAAACCGCCGGTATTGGCCAGGGGGATTCAAGGGTGGTTGACATGGTGGATATGTCCATCTATGTCATGACGGCAGAGTATGGTGCCCCTTCCCAGTTGGAAAAGATAGACATGCTGGATTACGCTGATATTGTCGTGGTGAACAAGTATGAGAAAAAAGGCAGCGAAGATGCCATAAGGGATGTCAGAAAACAGGTCCAGAGAAATCGCAAGGCCTGGGATAAGGATCCAAAGAGCCTGCCCGTATACGGAACCATTGCCTCAAAATTTAATGATGACGGGATAACAGCGTTTTATCATGGGCTTTTAGACCTTATTTTTGAAAAGAAAAATATTAAATTTGAATCTGCTCTTCCACGGACTGGCATAAAAGAATCTTCTTCAAAAACCATTATTATTCCGGGAGAAAGAACCCGGTACCTTGCTGAGATTGCCGATTCTATAAGACAATACCATATAACCACAAAAGACCAGGCAAAAGCCATAAGAAACCGATGGCATTTGATTGAGGCTTTAAAAACCATGGAAGACAAAGGGCTTGACCAATTGCCCGAAGCCCTGGAGAAATTCAGGCAGGCTGTTGCCGAGGCAAGGTCCTTTGTTGAGGATGAGACAGATAAGACCATAAATGAATTCAATACCTGCAAAGAACGGTTTGGAAAGGATGAACTGGTATATTACGTGCGGGATAAGGAATTTAAACTCCCCTTATACAGCGAATCATTGTCCCATTCTAAAATTCCTAAAATTTCCCTGCCGCAATTCATAGATCCGGCAGAGCAGTATTCATGGATGAGAAAAGAAAATTTTGCGGGAAATTTTCCTTATACTGCAGGGGTGTTCCCTTTAAAAAGGGCTGATGAAGATCCCACCCGTATGTTTGCAGGAGAGGGCGGTCCCAAAGATACCAATCGGCGGTTCAAACTTTTGTCCCAAAGCTATCCTGGCAAACGACTTTCCACGGCCTTTGATTCCGTTACCCTTTACGGATTTGACCCGGACACCCGGCCGGATATTTACGGCAAGATAGGAACCTCCGGGGTGAGCATCTGTACTCTGGATGATGTAAAAGTTCTTTATGACGGGTTTGATCTGTGTGCTCCCAATACTTCCGTATCCATGACCATTAATGGTCCGGCCCCCATGATGCTGGCCATGTTTATGAACACGGCCATTGTCCAGCAGATGGAAAAATTTAAAGAAGAAAACGGCCGGGAACCATCTGAAGATGAGGCAGCAACAATTCGACAGTTTGCCCTGTCCAATGTAAGGGGAACGGTCCAGGCTGATATTTTAAAGGAAGACCAGGGACAGAATACCTGTATTTTTTCCATTGAGTTTGCCCTGAAAATGATGGGGGATATCCAGCAGTACTTTATAGATCATCAGGTCAAAAATTTTTATTCTGTTTCCATTTCAGGATATCATATTGCAGAAGCCGGTGCCAATCCAATCACCCAGCTTGCCTTAACCCTGGCAAACGGGTTTACCTATGTGGAGTATTATCTTTCCCGGGGTATGGATATCAATAGTTTTGCCCCCTCTCTTTCCTTTTTCTTTTCCAATGGTATGGATCCTGAATATACAGTGATAGGAAGAGTGGCCAGACGAATCTGGGCCGTGGCCATGAAATATAAATACAAGGGAAATGAAAAATCCCAGAAGCTGAAATACCATATCCAGACCTCGGGCAGATCTCTGCACAGCCAGGATATCCAGTTCAATGACATTAGAACAACACTCCAGGGACTGTGTGCCATTTATGATAATTGTAACAGCCTTCATACCAATGCCTTTGATGAAGCAATAACAACACCTTCTGCAGAATCCGTGCGGAGGGCTCTGGCCATCCAATTGATTGTCAATAGGGAATGGGGACTGGCCAGGAATGAAAATCCTTTGCAGGGCAGTTTTATTGTGGATGAACTCACTGATCTTGTGGAGGAAGCGGTCCTTATTGAATTTGAAAGGATTACTGAAAGAGGTGGTGTGCTGGGAGCCATGGAAACCGGTTACCAGAGAGGCAAGATCCAGGATGAGTCTATGTATTATGAAAATCTGAAACATTCAGGTAAATATCCCATTATTGGTGTGAATACCTTTGAAGACCCTGATGCAGATTATGCGGACATGGCAAACCATCTGGAGCTTGCAAGGGCCACGGATGATCAGAAAGATGCCCAGCTTGAAAGATTGCAGGGCTTTAAAGAAAGACATGGGGATAATTCCAGTGTGGAAATCGAAAAATTAAAGCAGGCAGCATTAAATGATGAAAATATGTTTGAAAGATTAATGGAGACGGTCAAGGTTTGCAGTTTGGGAACCATTACCCATGCTTTGTATGAAGTAGGCGGAAAATACAGACGCAACATGTAGTGTCTGACCCAAAACCGCTAATTTTCCCGATTACTGCGTTGGGCTCAAATTTTAATCCTCGAAATACTCAATGTATTCCTCCGGTTAAAATTATCACCCGCCTTGTACTCGTAAAAATTATCAGGTTTTCGCTTAGGCACTAAAAGGGAAGAAAAGAGATATGGTACAAAAAATTAAAAAACAATGGTTTTTAGTCAGTCT
>JAHJDU010000244.1 GCA_018812385.1 Pseudomonadota bacterium | reverse complement strand
CGCCGCCAGCGTTCATTCTGAGCCAGGATCAAACTCTCCAGTTTTATCCTTTGTTCTTACTAAACTCTTTAAAGTCTTGTTTTAGACCCGCTCTAAAATTTCTCACTGACCAATTTTCAAAGATCAAAAAAACCATATTCTTATCTTCTAAAGAACCCACCCAAGATATATGAATTTCTTTTTTTTGTCAAACACTATTTCATTTATTTTAAATAAATATTTTCCATTATCTTAAGACAAGACCCGTGGGCAGTTTTTCTCCAAACTGCTCATTCTTTTCTTTTGCCGCCATATCCATTTTTTCATTCACCATCCTGATAAAAGAATTTTTAGCCTTTCTCGTTTGTAGCCAGGTGGTAATTCTCATGATCTCTTCCGGCTCCATATCCCTTGTCCGGTCGCCTGTTTTCCGGGATATCTGTGCAACCATGGTGTCAACAGGATCATTTTTCTGCCATGTTTTTTTCATGACCTGGTTTATCCATTTCATGACCTCTCTGGCCGGCACCACACGGTCAACGGATCCATATAATAATTCCCTGGCACCAAGCCGGGACAGTGTCCAGAACAGATTATCCTGGTTTTTCCCGGGCTTGAGCATGGGCAGAAGCGCTTTTCCCAGCACTACTTTGTCCTTGACCAGAAGTCTTTCCATATTGCCCAGTGCCATCCATAATTCAACCTGCTCCTGGGGAGAAATTTTATAGCTGGTATTTTTACCCTTTATTAATAAGGGTGACATATCCTGAAAAAGCTGACGTTGCTGGCCAGCTCCCAGACCTGCAGCTATTCTTCGAATAAAAACCCACCATTCAAGCCTGTTCTGGACTATTTTTTCATACTTCAACCCGCCAAGATAAATCTTCCACAATTTTTTTGCACGCTCTTTGTCAAAGGCATCTCCAAAGCCGGGGCGCATACAGAACCCTGTAAGATTGAGCCATCTTGCCTCGTGGGCAGCAGAATAGGTTCTTGTGTCTTTAAGTTCAATCAATTTATCAGCCAGGCTGCGTAAAAAAGATAAGGGCCAGTTTAATTTTTTCTGGGCAATAAATTCTTCAATAAGCTTAGCAATGATTTGAAGTTCATCATCCTTGTCAGATTCATCTGTAAATACCTGATGAATCCTCTGGCATGCACCTGTTATCAGCTGATCATCATATACTTCCGTTTCTTTGCACCTCATACCTGTCTGTTGTTCTCTTAACTGGAACTGCAACTTCCACTTGTGGTCACTCACTCCTGAATGACAATACATGGAAAGTGTCCCCATTTCCGTATATTCCGCCCCAATTGTCACGGGAATAATTTTTCTCTGGCCGCTTTTTCCGAAACGTATAATAGTCTGGATCGGTGCCATTGAAGAAAAAGAATCATCAATGGTAACGACCCTGCCCGCTGTATCCCCGGATCGATAACTTGAATGAAAAATGTCAAAGCTTACCCGTTCATTTGCCCTGACTTCATATTTCATTTCAGGAAAATCAATGACAGAGCCTTCATCCAAACCTCTTTCCACCACACACACTGCTTTTGAAGCATTTTCTTCTTTAGTGGAAACCCCTATATAATAACTTCGGGGGCTGCCACTGCCCACCCGCACCCCTTGTCCCTGTTTTACCAGACCATAATAGGAGGCGCCAATCCCCACAGCCAGTTCAGGGTTTGGGTTCTCAAGAATTTTAGGCAGTTTTGAGTCTTTTGTCTTAAACCATTTTCCAATGGCTTTTCTTATTCTTTCCTGGGCAAGAACTGGTTTAAGTGTTCCCCCATTAAACAAAATAAAATCAGGCATGGGATCTTTTAAAAGATTTTTTTGGACATTTAATCTGTGGTGTTCCAGAAACCTAATGATATGCCGGGTAATAGCAGAGTCTTTTTCAAAGACAAGGCCAAAGTCAGTGATCTCTTTGCCCTTGTCAATGCTCAAGCTTTCCATGGATTCAACATAGGGATAGAAATCATCCAGCAATATGGTTTCAACCTCAGCCCTTGTCAGATCTGCAGCAAGGGTACCTGCAATCAAAGACCGGCCTTCACCTTTGATGGTTATCCTGACTAAAGGTTCTTTGTTCTCCAGTATTTTTTCCTTGGCTTCGCGGCATCTATGGCACAGGGTCTTCCACTTATCCGCGGTTAATTGAGTGCCTGATTTAAACTTTGACGCCACTTTTCTGGCCAAAGCCAGATCAATATTATCCCCTCCAAGGATCAAGTGATCTCCCACAGCAATCCGTTCAAACCTGGGAGTGCCTTCTGATTCTTTAAGAACAATTAAACTGAAATCCGTTGTGCCCCCACCAACATCGCACACCAGAATCAGGTCATCTGGTTTTACATGGTTTTGCCAGTCATCTTCATGATTTATCAGCCAGCTGTAAAATGCTGCCAGAGGTTCTTCAAGAAGGACTATAGAAGAGGCGAACCCTGCTTTTTCAACGGCCTCCATGGTTAAATCCCTTGCCGCTTCATTAAATGATGCCGGAACAGTGATCACCACAAATTGATTTTCAAGAAATTTGTCCTCATCCTTTACAAAATGATTCCATGCATTTCTGATGTGCAGCAGATATTCTGATGTGGCCGTAACAGGGGATACTTTTTCAAAGCCTTCAGATCCCCAGGGCAGTATTTTGGCTTTTCTGTCAGCCTGATCATTGCACAGCCAGCTTTTTGCAGAAGATACCAGCCTGGAAGGTATTTTAGAACCATGATCCCGGGCAAAACTGCCGACAAAAAGATCCTGCCTTTTTTTCCACGGGTGCTTCAACACTTGTTCTGAAATATCATATTTACCCGGAATATATAAAAAGGAGGGCAAAACCGGATTCTTTGTAAACTCTCCGTGCCCTGTTAACTGGGGAACATTAAAAACTTTAACCAGATCTTTTTTTTCAACATGTTTTTTACCCGTTGATTTGTCATCCTTTAAAGCTGCCATATCCACATAGGAAACAGCACAATTTGTAGTTCCTAAATCAATACCAATAACATATTGTTTGTCTTGAAAATCCAATATATCTCCTTAGACGGGGTCAGGCTTCGCTTACGTGTGACCTTCAGGTTATTGTGGTTATTGTCAATGGTTAGCACTAAACCGAACTTGAACAAATGCAGGACAGACCCCGCTCAAATCTGTCGACTCCAAAAGCTGAGCTATTTTATTTCAACTTCTGCAGGAATAATAATGCCAGAATCCTGGATGTCAGACAATTTCGGGATTTCTTTTTTACCGGCTTTCCATCCCCGGTGTTTCAAAATACCCTCAAAGGGAGGCTCTCCTGAAACATTGCCCACAAGCTTTATAGCATCAATATCAAAACCTGATTCAATCCGGACAATTTCACCTTCTTCAGCCTCTATCACAGGTTTTGCATCGATATATTTTTTTATGGTTTTTTTGCAGTCTTCCTGGATACTTCGTACAGCAGCACCAATCTGTCCATCATCATACAGGCTTAAATCCTCATCAAAAAAATCCAGAAGCCTCCCGTCCCGCTGGAGTATGGACAAACTATGCAGAAACAAACGCCTTTTCCGATCCTGCTCTATTTTCTGATCCACAAAATCCTTTTTGGATTTTCCTTTAAATGATGCGTCTGATGTTTGAACATGCCCCTGAGCAAATGTCTTTCCCATTGAACGTCTTAAAATAATCCATAACAACCACCCATACAATAAAAAAGCCCCTGTTATAGCCGGCACCACCCATAAATAAAAATTATGGGATATCAGCTCTAAATTATTCACGGCCCATGATATATTCTTAGCGACAATTTCATTCCCTGCATCTTTTGAAAGATTTGCAGACAGCCAGTTAATGCAGTAATACAGTCCGGCATTGGCACCGGCGCTGAGCAACACCGCAAACAGGGCAATAATGCCAAACGATTTTCTTGAATATATTTTAAAGACTTCCAAAGTCAACTTCTCCCTTTTAAAATCCACAACCACAAAAAAACCATGCTGTGCATTACAGCATGGTTTAGATAATAATACTAAAATACCCCATATCAAGCAATAGGTTTTTGATGACTAATTTTTGATGATTGCTTTTTAAAGATTGGGAATCAGGGGGACTTCATCTGAATCTTTATTTTTATTCATCTTTAACTATTATCAATTCCTTATTGGCATCAAAAATCTTCTGGGCCACTCCTTTTACCTTCATTATATCTTCCGGTGTTTCAAATGGCGTTGCTTTGCGATATTCTATAATCCTGTCAGCAATTTTATCGCCAACGTGTTTCAGTGTCACAAGCTGCTTTTTGGTTGCCGTGTTAATATTGATTTTTCCTGTGTCAGCGATCGCAGGTTGACAAAAACTGAAGAACAACAAACTGATCAGGAT
>JAHJDU010000243.1 GCA_018812385.1 Pseudomonadota bacterium | reverse complement strand
GTGTTACATATTATTTAACTGATATAATTTAAGGAGAAAATCATGCCAATCAAAAACAATACTCTCATTCTTGACGGTTATACCTTAACAATTGAAGAATTGATGAAAGCCGGTAAAAATTTGTCTATGAAAGTTGAAGTTGACAAAAAGAACTGGCCCAAGATTCGTGATTGCAGAAAACTGGTCGATAAAAGGGCCAATGAAGAACGTTGTATCTATGGTGTAAATACAAGTTGCGGCGGTCTGGTTGATCATCTTCTGCCCAAAGAAAGAGATAATGATTTCCAGAAAAATCTTGTCAGGAGTATAACCACCCAGGTCGGCAGACCATTTGAAGATGAGCTTGTCAGAATCTTCATGATCGCCAGGGCCAACTCTCTTTGCCGCGGTTATTCCGGTATTAAAGAAGTAAATTTAAAAATCTATCTGGAAATGATTAATAAAAATGTTTTTCCCCTTGTTCCTAGAAAAGGCTCTCTTGGTACCAGTGGCGATCTAGGACCTTTAGGCTGTATCGCAAGCGTTGCCTTTGGTGAATGGAAGGCAAACTATAAAGGCAAACTTCTGCCGGGTAAAGAGGCAATGAAAGCTGCCGGTATAGAACTTATGTACTTGAGTGCAAAAGAAGGCTTATCCCTTATCAATGGTACTTCCGGTATGGTGGGTCTTGCCTGTACAGTTATTACAGAGGCCACCAATACATTGAAAAACTCTGATATTATTGCCGCCTTTGCCATTGAAACCCTCATGGGAAGAACCAATCCCTTTGATGTGAGAGTTCATGAACAAAAATATCATCCGGGTCAATATGCCACTGCCATGAATCTAACCAAACTTTTAGCCGGAAGTAATATGGCCATTGATGAACAGGAACTCTCATTGAGACTTCAGGCCGTGCTTAAAAAACATGAAGGTATTACTGTGGCAGATATTCCCGTTGAAGATGCCTACTCCATTCGGTGCACCCCCCAGTTTGTGGGCCCCACAAAAGAGGCTGTACAACACGCCCGGGAAGTTCTTTTAAGAGAGCTCAATTCCAGTAATGACAATCCTTTGATATTTACGGAATGGGACACATTTATTCATAATGGACATTTCCACGGACAGCCCATATCGTTTGTAATGGACTGCCTGGCTATCTCCATGGTGAACATCGGGGTTGTCAGTGATAGGCGAATCGACAGATTTATGGATTCAGCACATAGTACGGGGCTTCCCCCCTTTCTGTGCAAAGAAGATACAGGCGTTCGCATGGGGCTTATGGGCGGTCAGTTCATGACAACATCTCTTGTGGCAGAGAACAGAACCCTTGCCGTACCAGCGTCAATTCAATCCATCACATCGACGGCAGACTTTCAGGATATTGTCAGCTTTGGTCTGATTGCCGGAAGAAAAGCCAGAAAGATTGTTGAAAATACCAATCACATTCTGTCTTTTGAGCTGCTTTGCGCTGCCCAGGCAGCAGATTTAAGGGGTGTTGACTTATTAAGCCCTGCTGGTAAAATCATGCACAAAGCGGTTCGTGAAACCCTTGAATACATGGATTATGACAAGGTTTACATTGATGATCTTGAAGAACTCAAAGCCAGAATTGAATCAGGTGAGTTTGTTGAAAGGGTTGAAAAAGAGGTTGGCGAGCTTCTGATCGTTCATACTAAAGAATGATTAAATAATGACCGACCGAAAACCCCGAAATATAGTTTTCCAATTTTGGTTAGAGATTTGCAACTATCCGAGATTGTTTCTTGTTTTAGGGTTTAAGTTTTAGGTTTTAAGTTAAATCCTAAATCCTAAAACTTAAAACCATGCCTGAACGGGGTTTTCGTTCAGGCACTAAATAACCAAGGACGAAATCATGAATATAGAACAAATTAGCATTGAAGAACAAATTGAAAAGAAAATTGCAGATGCCTATAAGGAAAAATTTCCTGTTTCCAGAGAGCGGCATGAAAAACTGATCAATTATATTCCTGGTGGTGCAACCAGAAGCCTAAGTTATTTTAAACCCTATCCCATTCATATTGATTATGGACAGGGGGCCTATGTCTATACCCATGAAGGGCATAAACTTTTTGATGTAACCAATGCCTATGGTGCCATTGTCCATGGCCATGGTGACCCGGATGTTGTAAAGGCCGTTCAGGAAGGCATTGCAAAGGGGTCCCAGTACTCTACCCCTACAAATGGGCAGTATAAACTGGCCAAGCTCTTATGCGAAAGGATACCCGGGTTTGACAGGGTCAGGTTTGTAAATTCAGGAACAGAAGCCACTCTGTTTGTTTTAAGGACGGCAAGGGCTTACACCGGGAAAGACAAGATCCTGAAAATGACTGGCGGGTTTCATGGAACCCATGACTGCGTGGCAGCATCCACAAAAAAGAATGTCATTACTGCAGGGATTCCCAAAGGTATGACCCAGGACATGCTGGAAGTGCCATTTAATGATTTTAATGCCCTTGAAAAAGCAGTAAAGGAAAATGCTGATCAACTGGCTGCGGTCATCATGGAGCCCTTTCTTGGGGCTGGTGGTGTTGTGCTGCCAAAGCCCGGCTATCTTGAACATGTGCGCAAAGTGACATTGGATAATAATGTTCTGCTGATTTTTGATGAGATTTTTTCTTACAGGGTCCATACAGGCGGGTGCCAGACGCTTTATGGGGTTACACCGGATCTGACAACGGTTGGAAAGGTTGTGGGCGGTGGGCTTCCCATTGGTGTGTTTGGCGGCAAAAAAGAAATCATGAATATTTTTTGCCATGAAAACACGGACAGGCCATTATACCATTCTGGAACATTTAACGGGTATGAAACAGTTATGCAGGCGGGATTCGCTGCCTTGTCCAAGTATGATGAAAAAGCTGTAACCTATATTAATAAACTGGGGGATCATTTCCAGAAGGGCCTTTTGGAAAGTTTTAAATCCAATGAATTAAATATCCAGTCCAACCAGATCGGATCTTTGCTGAACCTGCATTTTGTCAATGAACCGATCACAACGGCAGAGCAGGTCTTAAAATCAGAAGAACAGCTTCACACGCTGATGCACCTGTCCTTACTGAACAAAGGATTTTTTACAATTCCAAGGGGATTATTTATCCTGTCTACCATAATGACAGAACCAGAAATTGATAATCTGGTCAATAAAATAGATGAAACATTAAAAGAATTGTTGCCATTGATTAAAGAAAAATATAAGCATTTATTATTGTGAGGAAATAAATGGTTCTGGATAAAATTGACAAGCAGATTTTAAATACACTTCAAGAAAATGGAAAAACAACAAATTCCAGGTTGTCTAAGATTGTCGGGATCTCAGCCCCTGCAACCCTTGAAAGGGTAAAACGACTGGAGCTTGCAGGGGTGATTTCTCATTTTACAGCTGTAATTGATCCTGAAAAAATCGGGTTTACAATTATGGCCATGGTCAATATCAGCTTAAGCCTGAGCAGTCTTTCATCTGTGGCCGCCATAAAGGAAAAATTTGCTGAGCTGGATGAAGTCATTCAATGCTACCAGATTGCCGGTGCAAATGACTTTATCCTAAAGGTGATTGCAAAAGATATTAAAGCATATGGTAATTTTATGAACATGAAGCTCACCCAGATACAAGGTATTCAGGTCATTAAATCTTCTTTTGTGATTGATAATGTCAAGGATAAGAAAATGTTTGTTCTTGACCTTGACGAAGAATATGGATTGTAAGAGATAATAAAAATTTTTGTAACAGGAGAATTAAAAAAATGGATAATAAAATAATCATCACAGCAGCCGTTACCGGATCTGTTCATATTCCAACCATGAGTGATTACCTTCCCATAACTCCTGACCAGATTGTGGAGGATGCAGTAAAAGCCCATGAGGCAGGCGCTGCCATTGCCCATATCCATGTAAGAAATCCTGAAAACGGATTACCAGTATCTGATCCGGATCTTTTCATGGAAGTATGTTCAAAGATCAAAGCCAGATGTAATATGATACTGCTCCCCACCACAGGTGGCGGAATGAATCAGACCACTGAAGAAAAATTGATCCCCATCAAGCAGCTTAGGCCTGAAATGTGTTCTTTTGATCCAGCACCTTTTAATTTTGGTATTTTCCAGATAGCAGGCCGGTTTAAAGAATTTAAACATGAATGGGAAAAAGATTATCTTGAACTGTGCAAGAATGTAACCTTCAGACCAACCTTTAACGATGACATAATTTATGGAAAAACCTTTCTTGAAATTGATACCAAACCAGAACTTGAAATTTATGAGCTGGGCCATGTCTCCTATGTCAAATGGCTGTTTGAAGAAAACCTGTTAAAAGCTCCGGCCCATTTGCAGTTTGTATTTGGTCCCATGGTGGGATGGATGACACCCTCGGTAAAACATCTGGTTTTGATTTTTGATGAGGCAAAGGAAGTTCTTGGGGAAGAAAATTTTACCTGGTCAGTTGCCGCCGGTGGAAGATTCCAGATTCCCATCACTACGACGGCCATGGCAATGGGTGCACAAAATGTAAGGGTCGGGCTTGAAGATTCGATCTATGCAGGTAAAGGCATCATGGCAAAAGCAAGTGCTGATCAGGTGGGTATGATAAAAAGGATTGCAAAGGAAATGAGCCTTGTGCCTGCAACATCAGATGAGGCAAGACAGATACTTGGATTAAAAGGACTTGATAAAGTTAATTTCTAAATTTATCAAGTATTTTTTTTAAAAAAATGTTAAAAAAGGAAAGTTTTGGTTTTATAGGTATAATTAATAAAAACAAAGGAGGGCATCGTTGAATTATTCAGGTTATGCTTCAATTCATGCTCGGCACATTCCTGACAAGGTTTGCCTCATCGAACGAACCCCGGCAACGGGTGAAAGAAGAACCTTTACCTGGCAGGAATTTAATGACGAGATTAATCGAACAGCGAATTTTTTGGCAAAGGAGCTGGGGGTTAAGCATGGAGATTTTGTTATGCACCTTCAGAAAGATTCTTTGGAATGGCTTGTCACCTATTATGCCATCATCCGCCTGGGGGCTGTGGTTGTACCCTTAAATTTCCGGTTTGAAAGTTCTGATATCCTCTATGCAGCCGAAGTTTGTAACCCGGATGTATTTATTCTTGGTTCTGAATTTTTAGGAGTTGTCCAGCCTGCTCAAAAAGACCTTGCCACCATTAAAAATTATATCTGTACAGGAAATGATGTTCCGGATGATATGATAGATTTTAAAATAATCCAGGAATACCAGGATATTTCAAATGCACTGGTGGAAGTTGACAGGGATCACGACCTTGCCATGATGTTCACTTCAGGTACTACAGGCAAACCCAAACCTGTACTTCACACCCATTTTTCAATTAATAATACTGCCATTGGCAATGGAATGAGCTATTTCGTTCAAAAGGATGATAATTATTTATTCTTTTTGCCTTTATATCACAGTGGAACCATGTTTTTATGGGCGCCCTTTTATGCTACTGGAGCTGTGGGAACGATAATCAGGGATTTTCGGGACCCCAAATGGATAATTGAAGCCATTGCCGAGGAAAAATGCACGGATGTACTGTTTGTAGTGCCCATTGGAATTGCTGTGCTCAATGCCATTGAAAAAGGCAATATTATTCTTTCTGATTATGACCTGTCTTCATGGAAATATATGGAAATCGGTGCTCAGCCCG
>JAHJDU010000242.1 GCA_018812385.1 Pseudomonadota bacterium | reverse complement strand
CCGACAGAAAAGAGAAGATGAGGCAATTAAAGCCTCCCTGTCCAAAATAAAACACAAAATTTTTGTATTAAGCGGTAAGGGCGGAGTTGGTAAAAGCAGTGTTTCTGCAAATCTTGCAGCCTGCCTTTCAAAAAAAGGATATAAAACAGGTCTTATGGATGTTGATGTCCACGGCCCCTCAATAGCACAGATGCTTGGACTGACAGAGCTTCTGGATATTTCTAAGAACCAGCTTCTGATCCCGAAACAGGTGAATGGCAACCTTAAGGTGGTTTCTGTCCAGGCATTGATGCAGGACAAGGACCAGGCCATTATATGGCGGGGCCCAGCTAAAACAGGGATGATTAAACAATTTGTCAGTTCAGTGGACTGGGGAGAGCTTGACTTTCTTATTATTGATGCACCTCCTGGAACGGGTGACGAACCCTTAACCGTTGTACAGACTATTCCCGAAGCTTTGGGCATAATCGTTACCACCCCCCAGGAAGTGGCTTTGGCAGATATAAGGAAATCCATCTCTTTTTGCAAAACAGTTCACTTAAAAACCCTTGGGATTGTGGAAAACATGGCAGGATTCAAATGCCCTCACTGCAATGAGGCCATTGACTTATTCAGTTCAGGCGGCGGTGTAAAGACTGCAAAATCCTCAGGTCTTAAATTTTTAGGGTCTCTTCCCTTTGACACTCAGGTGGTTGCCTCAGGGGACAATGGTGTTCCCATGATGTTCCAGGACAAGGAGACTGAATTTACAAAAGCATTTGATATTATAGTGGAAAACATCCTTAAACAATTATAAATACACTATTGAATGACAATTTTGAAAAAGGCCAGGGAATTAAAAGATCTTCTGAATCAAAGAGAGGAAAAAAATCTTTGTTCCCTGGCCTGTTTCAGTCATACGGCCCAAAGACGTCACAAAGAAAAATTCACTGAAAACGAATACCGCCAAAACTTTTCTGCTGATTCAGACCGGATTTTAAACTCCCTTGCCTTTACAAGATATATTGATAAAACCCAGGTCTTTTCCCTGATCAATAACGATCACCTCACCCACAGGGTGATCCATGTCCAGATGGTCTCAAGGATTGGCCGGACCATTGGCCGATACCTGGGATTAAACGAAGATCTTATTGAAGCTGCTAGCCTTGGGCACGATATCGGGCATGCCCCCTTCGGACATGATGGTGAGCGGTTTCTTTCAAAGCTGACCCATGAGCAGGGTGCCGGCTTTTTCCATCATAATCTTCAAAGCATACAATTTCTCGACAGAATTGAAAAAAATGGAAAAGGCTTGAATTTAAGCCTTCAAACCATGGATGCCATTATCTGTCATAATGGTGAAGCCCACACAAAAAAACTTGTTCCTCAAAAAAACAGATCATTTACAGATTTTGATCGAATCATGGAAACCATGAAAAATAAAAAGGTCTGCAATGAAATCCCCATGACCATGGAGGGCTGTGTGGTAAGAATGGCGGATACCATCTCTTATATCGGTCGGGATCTGGAAGATGCCATCCGCCTGGGTCTGGTGAAAAGGCAGGCTATACCCGATATCTGCAAACAAATACTTGGCCAGACAAACGGTACCATTGTATTTAATCTTGTGACAGACCTGATATCAAACAGCCTGGATCAGCCTTTCATCGGCTTTTCCGAAAAAATGTCTTCTGCTTTAAAAAAACTTAAGGCATTTAATTACCGGCATATTTATAAAAACCCGATTATTAAAAAACATTTGTCTTCCATTGGGGATATTTTTGATTTTCTGTTTGAAAAATACCTGACATCCCTTGAAAAAGGGAATGAACAATCTATCATTTTTACGGATTTTTTAAATGGTATGTCACCTTTATACAGGGAGAATCATTCAAACCCTGAAATCGTCAGGGACTATATCTCGGGAATGACAGACTCTTATTTTATCCGCCAGGCACCCGTTCATTTAAAACCAAATTCCATTGAAAATGTTTGAGAATCGCACCTATCGAAAGCAGCATAAAAAAAAAGGCCTTGTCTCTTTTGATATCACTGTAAAAGAGACAAACCTGAATATCCAGGCCCAAACCGACCTGACCCAAAAGGCAATACAATCTGTATTAACCTGCCGAAACTTTATTGAGACCTATATCAGGCTCCACCCTGAATTTGCAGCCTCCCTTATCCCCATACATGATCCAGGCCCTGCCCCAAAAATTATCAGGGACATGATTGAGGCGGCAAAATTAGCCAATGTCGGCCCCATGGCAGCCGTGGCAGGCGCTGTAGCAGAATATACTGGAATATCCCTTTTGGAACATACCCGGGAAGTTCTTGTGGAAAACGGGGGCGATATTTTTATTAAATCTGATTCTGACACTATTTTCAGTATTTATGCTGAAAACACACCCTTTGGCATGACCACGGGCATCCTGGTCAAAAAAAGGGATAAGCCCTATGGGGTGTGCACCTCCTCAGGCACTTTGGGCCATTCAAAAAGCTTTGGTACGGCTGATGCCGCCACAGTATTGTCTGATTCATGCCCATTGGCAGATGCTGTTGCTACGGCCCTGGGCAATTTGGTCAAGGAGGTGTCTGATATTAAAAACGCTATTGACATCGGCAAAGCCATCCCAGGCATCCAGGGTATTGTGATCATTAAAGGGGAAAATATCGGTTTATGGGGAGATCTCAAACTTGTCAAGATCGGT
>JAHJDU010000241.1 GCA_018812385.1 Pseudomonadota bacterium | reverse complement strand
TCTTTTTTCTCCATATTGCTTTTTTCCGGTGGTTTTTCAAAGAGCAGCCTGCCGGGATATCTTCTTATATCTTTGCTCATTTGTTTTAAGTTTTCAGAAGTGGTTTCAATATTTTCAATGATAAGCTTGATCTTGTCGGAATTCAGCCAGACCATATTCTCCAGAAGTCCTGACGTAGCAGCAAGGCTTTCCGTCAATCGGTCCAGGTTGGAAGACAGGCTGTCAATCCTGGGGGACAGTCGGGTTTCAAGTCCTGCAGCCATATTCTTTGTGCTGTCGGCCGCTTTTTGAAAATCATTGATAGCCTTGTTCAAAGGGGTTTTAGCTGTTTCAACAATGGTCCTCAGTTCAGAAAAAGAGGTTTGGGCATCATCCAGAAGGCGTTTGACCTTGGCAGATCCAATTGCCGTGTTGATCTTCTGGTTGGTGTCTTTGAGTTCTTTTAACAATGATGCGGCCAGGCTGGAGATATTATCGATATCAAAGTTATTGGCTTTTTGATCCAGGGTCTTTAAAAGGGTTTCGATATCCAGTGTAATCCCTTTCATATTGATGGATGCAAGGCTGTCAAGAATTTGGTTAAGGGCATCGCCAAACTGTTTCATATTGCTTTTTTTTGACGGTATATAAATGTTTTTTGGTGTCCAGGAAATATCAAGCTTGTCATTGGGATCTTTTACTGAATAATCGGTTTCAAGATAAGCTACTCCGGTCAGCCCTTTAAATGAGAGCCGGATTGAAAGATTGTCATTGATGGCGTTTTGGATTCTATTTTTGGCAGAGTCCCCTGTCTGGCCCAGGGAGATGCCGTCTTCGAGAGATATGATGACCAGCACATAATCTGACTTTGTCTGATAGACCTGGGCAGCACTGGTCATGGATTTGACAGATCCGATTTTTATCCCTTTATATTTGACCTCAGATCCGATACTTAATCCTTGTACAGACTCATTAAAACATGTTTCAGCAAGCAGTTCTTTTTTGAAAAATTGTCCTGCTCCGAAAATGATTAAAAATGTTGCCCCAAGTCCAAATGCAATAATCACAAACAGGCCGAGCTTAAAGAAATTTGCTTTTTGGGTCATTTTTCACCTTTATGGATTGTCCGGTTAAAAAAATTATAGACATAGGGATTGCTGTGGTCATTTTTCAGCTGTTCAGCTGTTCCCGTTGCAATGATTGTCTTTGCATTCTTTTCAAGCATGATGATCCTGTCAGATATAGCGTCAATGCTTGCCAGTTCATGGGTGACAATCACAAATGTGATGCCAAGTGAAGAAGCAAGCTCCATCACCAGATGATCAAGTCCTGCTGAAGTAATCGGGTCCAGCCCTGCAGAGGGTTCATCCAGAAAAATAATGGATGGATCAAGTGCCATGGCACGGGCCAGGGCAGCCCTTTTTTTCATGCCGCCGGACAGTTCCCCGGGCATGAGAAAGACGGCTTTTTCAAGTCCCACCAGTTTGAGTTTCAACCATACAATGTCATCCATGACCGAGTCTGGAAGGCTTGTAAATTCTTTTAATGGAAGTTTAACATTCTCCATCACCGTCATGGAACCGAACAATGCCCCGCTCTGAAAAGCAACCCCGATTTTTTGCAGGATAAGATTTTTTTCTTTTCCAATGGCCTGGGACAGGTTTTCTCCCAGAATCATCACATTGCCTGAAATAGGAGGTAAAAGCCCGATCATATTTTTGAGCAGCGTGCTTTTCCCGCACCCAGACCCGCCGATAATTACAAAGACTTCGCCTTTAAATACCTTAAAATTGATATTTTCAATAATCGGTATGTTGTTATACCCGGCATAGAGGTTTTCTATTTTTATGATAGTTTCGATCTGTTTCATACGCCAAGATAATAATAAATAATTGAAAAAATTCCGTCAAACACGGCAATCAGTATGATGCCCGTGACAACGGCACGGGTGGTTGAGACTCCTACTGCAGAAGGTCCGCTTTGGGTCTGGTATCCCCTAATGCAGCCGGATGTTGCAATCAGAATTCCGAAAACAAAGCATTTTACAAGCCCTCCTGCAAAATCGTTCCATTCCACAAAGGATGCAATCTGGTTGTAATAGGATATAATGGGATATCCCAGGGATGTAATCACAAGGGCGCCTCCCAGTATTCCCACAAGGTTTGAAAATATGGTTAATAAAGGGGTAATAATCGTTAATGCAATGACCCTGGGGACAATCAGGAACCGAATCGGATCGAGTCCCATGACCGTTAATGCATCGATCTCTTCGTTGATCCTCATGGTTCCGATTTCAGCGGCAAAGGCAGATGCAGATCTCCCGGCCAGGACTATGGCTGTCATCAGGGGCCCAAGTTCTCTTATCATGGCGATCCCGATGAGATTGGCCACATAAAGTTCCGCTCCGAACATGCGCATGGGTATGGCAGCCTGAAAGGCCATGACAAGACCGACAATAAAGCTGATCAAGGCAACGATGGGAAGCGCATCTACCCCGGCACGTTCGGCAACCAGGAAGGTATCTGCCCATCGAATTGTTTTTGGATGTTTAAGGCTTTGAATCAGGGCCCAGGTGATCTCTCCTATGTAGGTGATAAATTCTTTTGTTTCCGACAAAGTGTCTGAAAGATTTTTTCCTTTATTTTCAACAAAAAAAAGTTTTTTGGGTGTTTGATCTGAAAAGTCTTTTTGTTTTATGCTCTTTGCAAGTTCAATAAGGGGTGAAAACTCCTGTTTAAGATTGACAATAAGGATATCTTTAACTCCCCGGGTTCTGGCAAGCGTTTCTATGTGGTAGATAAAGGTGGCCCCTGCTGTATCCAGATAATTCACTTTTTCAAGATCAAGGGTCAGGTTTGGAAAGTCACAATTAGAAATTTTTTTGGTGATCCCCTGCCACAGGCTTGATGTTCCTTTTGCATCAAGCCTGCCGGTTATGGAGATTAGTGCGCCACGACTGTCCTTGGAAACTATGAATTGGGGCAGAAAGTTCATTAAGACCTGGCTTTACCTTATCTTCTACTGGTTGTAATCTTCTCCTGGTTGTATCTTGCTTTGAAATTCCTGTGCTGTTTGTAAGTGTTCAAGGCTATTCTTTTAAAGATATATAACACGGTTGATTTACTTTATTCAACTGATCACCAAATAAATACCAGGCTTCAGGTCTAAGTTTTCTTTTTAACGGCAAGCGTTACCCATTCATCTACATATTCTTCATGGATGACACAGAGATGATGGGCCTCAAGTGCTGCAAGTACATCTTTTTGTCGATCCTTGATAAGGCCTGATAATACTATTGTGGTATCCTGTGTCATTCTTATTGATATTTCCGGAAGAATGGCGACAATGACCTGGGCAATAATATTGGCAACAATAAAATTATACGGTCTCTTGTCTGTTTTATCCAGACTTGTACATGACAGATCAAACAAGTCGGTATTAATTTCATTTTTGGCAAAATTTTGCCGGGCCACTTCTATGGCCACCTCGTCAGTATCAATACCCATGATGCGTTCTGCCCCGAGTTTGGCAGCCGCAATCATCAGAATCCCTGAACCCGTTCCAATATCCAGGAATGTTGATCCTGGCACAAGATAGGTTTCAATCAATTTAATGCACATGGCAGTCGTCGGGTGTGTTCCTGTGCCAAATGCCATGCCTGGATCAAGATGAATAACGATCTCATCCTCCCTTGCATCATGGTCTTTCCACGCAGGTTTTATGGTGATCCTGTCTGTAATCGGAGTTACTTCAAAATATGCCTTCCAGGCTTCAGCCCAGTCTTTTTCATCAACAATTTCAGTTTGGATATCAATTTTAATATCCAAATCTGCCAGTTTTAAAGCTTTTTCTTTTATCTTTTTAAATTTGATGTCAGAGGAATCAATCAAGGGCAAATAACCTGTAATTGAGCAGATTTCAGGTTTTGGCAGTGTGTTGGTTCCAAAGCCTTCATCAGGTTCTTCAAGGGGGACATCACACACAACCCCGGTAAGATTAAGGGAAAAGAAAATATCACAGATCAGTTCTTCGGCAAGACTCACATTATCTGCATAAAATTGGGCAATGACTTTTTTGAATTTCATGGATATTAACTTTGTTTTATGGTTTAATTAAAAATGATTATTTTTCATTATAACAAGATTGTCAAATTTAATTTTTACAGCCCAGATCATTTTTCCTGTAGTAAAAAAACAAAGAATAGAAAATGATCAATCCCTATAATATGCTTTATATTTATTATTTTGATGGTGTTCCCTTTGTGGATGGGGTGATTCAAAACAATGAAACCTTTCTTGGAACATGGGTGGAAGAAGAGATTGCCTTTCTTTTTTTTTCTTCTCCCTCGGATAATATGATTGAAGTAATTCTTAAAAAAAATAAAGGAATCGGCCTGGTTGAAAAATATGAAATGACGGGTGAACAATGGCATGGTGATAAGATCGAACCCTATTATATGAATGATCTTTGCATTTGTCCGCCATGGAATAAACCTGCTGGAAATAATGGAACCATTAAAAAAATTGTACTGGATCCGGGTGTAGTGTTTGGGACGGGCAGGCACCAGACAACAGTAGACTGCCTTTATCTGATCCATCGATTGTGTACAGAAAATAAGATAGAATCTGTTCTGGATATTGGCACGGGGACAGGGCTTTTATCTCTTGGGGCTGCCGCCCTGGGCTGTAAACAGGTGATGGCCTGTGATTTCAATCTCCTGGCAGTTAAAACCACTCTGAACAATATCCGGCTCAACAGATTTGAAGACAGAATTTTGGCTTTCCAGGCAAGGGGTGAAGAGATAATGGGTATTGCCTGTGATCTTTTAGTTGCCAATATCCATTATGATGTCATGCGGCACATGATTGAAAGCCCGTTTCTTTTTGAGAAAAAATGGTTTATCCTTTCCGGGCTTCTCAATTCCGAAGCCAAAAAAGTGCTGGCATCATTGTCTTGCAAAAATGTTCATATCATTGAAAGACGATGCCTTGATGGTATATGGAATACCATCCTAGGAAAAAGAGCATGAAAGTTTAATGATTTGCATAAAATAAATTTTTAACAGGTATAGAAGGTGTGAGGATGAGTATATTCAAGATAGATAATGAAAAATGTGATAAAGATGGCCTTTGCGTCATTGAATGCCCTGCCCATATTATTAAAATGACAAAACAGGGACCTGTGCCTATAGAGGGTGCTGAAGAGTTTTGTATCAAGTGTGGCCATTGTGTTGCGGTTTGCCCAAAAGAAGCGTTTAGTCTGGAATTTATTTCACCGGACCAGTGCATGCCTATTGAAAAGGATCTTTCGCTTACTGCAAATCATGTAGAGCATTTTTTAAGATCCCGCAGGGCTGTAAGGCGGTACAAGAATAAGGTGGTACCAAAGGATGTTTTTGAAAAAGCCCTGGAAATTGCATGCTGCGCACCCACGGGCAGCAACCGGCAACCAGTGAGATGGCTTGTTATTGACAAAAAGGCAGATGTTGTGAAAATAGGTGCTCATGTGATTGATTGGATGCGATATGTTTTAAAGACCCATCCGCAAATGGCCCAGACGTTTAATATGGAAACCTTGATTATTGAATGGGATAGGGGGACAGACAGAATATGCAGGGACGCGCCTTTGCTTGTTTTTGCCTATGCATCTGATGAATTTGGCAGTGCTGCAGCAGATTGC
>JAHJDU010000240.1 GCA_018812385.1 Pseudomonadota bacterium | reverse complement strand
GTCAACCTCATTTTTTATATTGTTGAATATAGATGAATTTGATAAAAAGCTCATTAATCCAATTATATATCTGTTTCTTGCCACTTCTTTATTTGAAGGTGGTAAAATTTATTCAACTTTTTATTTGAAATATTAAAAAAATATCTTGACAAGAGAATATCATTGAATATATCTATGCATATATTTAGAACATGTATTTAGATAGGGGGAAAACGGTAGGTCTCTTTTCAAATCTGTTTGTTGGGAATTAAATCCAGGTGCTTAAGCTACTGTCTATCGTTAAACCTCTCGGTTGATGAAATATTTTTTATTTATACTAACTTAAGGAGGCCATTATGCAATCATGTTTAAAAAATGTTAAATGTTGTGTAACCGTAATCGTTGTTATTTTGTTTGCTAGTTTTTCTATTGTTGTTGCTGGGGATGCGATAACAGTAGTATCCTTTGGGGGAGCGTACACGAAAAGCCAGATGGAGGCGCATTACAAGCCGTTTACCCAAAAAACCGGAATAAAAGTCAATTCAGTTGATTACACCGGTGGCTTGGCAGAGATCCGCGCACAGGTCGAGTCTGGAAATGTGTCCTGGGATGTGGTTGATGTTGAGACTCAGGACATCATGGCTGCGTGTGATGATGGAATGCTTGAAGTAATTGATCTCACCAAGGTACCATCCGGTTCTGACGGAACACCTGCTCAAAAGGATTTTATTCCGAATGCGATTCATGAATGCGGGTTGGGTAATATTGTCTGGTCCAATATAATTGCCTATGATAAAACGCGTTTTCCAGGTGAAAAACCTTCCACTATTCAAGACTTTTTCGATGTCAAGAAATTTCCAGGAATGCGCGGAATGTTGAAGCGGCCAAATGGCATTATTGAGTACGCAATCATGGCTGCCGGAGTGCCTCCTAAAGATGTTTACGACGTTTTGTCTACCAAAGAGGGTATGGATAGGGCCTTTGCAACACTCGATAGCATCAAGAAATCGAGCATTTTCTTTGATACTTATGCCCAAGGCCCACAAATGTTGGCTGACGGAGAAGCTGTAATGATCACGTCTGCAAACGGCCGGATTTTCAACGCCATAGTTAAAGAGAAAAAACCCTTTGTTATAATCTGGGACCATCAGATATATAATATGGACTACTATGTCATTCCTAAAGGATCTAAAAATAAGGAAAATGCCTTGAAATTTCTTATGTTCGCCACCGGCTCACAAGCGTTGGCAGATCAAGCGAAATACATTTCTTATGGACCTGTTCGAAACTCCTCCGTCCCCTTGATCACAGTGTACGAGGGAACGGATGTGAAAATGGCGCCGCACATGCCAACTGCACCGGAAAATTTTAAAACCGCACTTGCCAATAGCCCGGAATGGTGGGCTGACAACCAGGATGAAATGATCAAGCGGTATAATGCATGGTTGAGTCAATAATTAACTGACGGTAGCACCACCGGCCAAAAGAGGTTTGTGACCGGTGGTGTTAAATTTAAAAACCAAATAGGATCAGGTAATGACCATGTCTGATAAAGCATCCCAAATCACAACAGCGGACGGCATGCCTCTTAAGATCAGTCTCCGCCGGGCAGAACGAAAAAAGCGCATCAAGGGCCTCCTGTTTCTGGTTCCGGCATTGACGTTTATTCTGATGACTTTTATTATGCCCATTGCCGATATGCTTCTCAGGGGCACCTATATCGGTGAAGTAAAGGAATTACTCCACCATACGGTCATATCTTTAGAAGACTGGGATGGAGAGGGGATTCCAGATGAGTCTACGTTTCATACATTGGCTCAGGAAATTGGCTTGTTAAATAAAAATCGATTGCTTGGAAAGGTCGCCTTACGTCTTAACTATGAAAAATCCGGCATGCGCAATTTGTTCACCCAAACAGGCAGAAAAATAAAAAAGATAGACAGCGGACCCTATATAGACAAACTGATTGCACTTGATGAGCGATGGGGGGACCGTGAAACATGGACAATCATCAAGCGACTGGGGAAAGGTTTGACAATGACGCACTACCTTGCAGCGTTTGATTTAAAATACGATGTCAATAACCGGATAGTCTCCCAACCGGAAGCGCTTCAAATTCACTCCCGAATTTGGCTGCGCACGTTGTGGGTCAGCCTGTTGTTGACTGCGCTTTGTGTTTTGCTGGGATATCCGGTTGCCTATCTCCTGGCAAACCTACCGTTGAAAACCAGCAACCTGTTGATGATCTGCGTCCTTTTACCGTTTTGGACTTCTATTTTGGTTCGACTGACCAGTTGGATTGTGCTTTTACAAAAACAGGGGGTAATCAACGATATCCTGGTATGGGTCGGGATACTGTCGGATGAGAACCGTATCAGGATGGTTTACAATATGACCGGAACCTTCATAGCAATGATCCAGGTTTTATTACCGTTTATGATTCTCCCACTTTACAGCGTCATGAAAACCATAGACCCATCTTATAGGCGGGCCGCACGATCTTTAGGCGCCAATCCGGTGCGGGCCTTTTGGGAAGTTTATGTACCCCAGACTCTGCCCGGAATAGGTGCCGGGAGTATCCTCGTGTTCATCCTTGCTGTTGGGTACTACATCACTCCTGCGCTTGTGGGTGGTTCTACAGGTCAGCTCATCAGTAATTTTATTGCTTTGCATATGTCCAAAACTCTAAACTGGGGACTTGCGGCTGCCATGGGTACAATTTTGCTATCCTTGGTTCTGGTTGTTTATTGGCTTTATAACCGTTTAATCGGCATCGAAAACATGAAATTGGGGTGAGACTATGGCATTTCCAGTATATGTAGGGAAACTTGAAAAAACCTGGTATTATTTCTTCAGAGTTATTTGCGGAGCGGTTCTATTTTTTTTAATTGCCCCATTAATTGTCCTGATCCCCTTATCCTTTAATGCCGAGCCCTATTTTACCTTCACCAAAGGGATGTTGTCTTTCGATCCGAGTGCTTTTTCTCTTCGCTGGTATCAGGATTTCCTCAATAATCCTCAGTGGCT
>JAHJDU010000239.1 GCA_018812385.1 Pseudomonadota bacterium | reverse complement strand
TATTTTGCAACCATGTTCAATGGCATGGACCCATATCATGAAAGTATTAAATCAAAGGCAAGTTAAATTTAAATAAAATATAGGTAACCTGGCAATACTCTAACACCATAATTTTCACAACAGGAGATGAAATTGCAAACCGGAACTATAAAAATAAAAACTAAATTGCAAACCAGATGGATGTACCCGCTTTTGATGGCAGGATGCGTTCTTCTGGCCCTTTTATGGTTTTCCTATGCCCGGGCCGGGAACGATACAGCATCCCTTTCAACCTGGTTTGTGGATATGAATCAATATACGGCTTCCGCCCACGGCAGTCTTAAGTGCGAAGAATGTCACGGGTCCATGGTAGGCAATGGGCTTGGTAAGGGGATAGACAAGGGTATAGGCAGGGGAAAATCCCACCCAGATCCTGATGCCGCTGATTTTCTTAAAACCCAGACCAAAAGAAATTTTGATTACCAGTCCTGCCAGAAATGTCATAAAACAGCCTATTCTCGTTTTTTAAAAGGAGAGCATGCAACGGCGGCTGCCAAGGAAAAAACAACGGGTAATCCTTCAAAAACAGGTTACGCGCCTGCGTGCGGAGATTGCCATTCAGCCCATTATTCTAAATCCCATCTGTCCCGAGCCCAAACTGGTAAGATCATGACCGAAACCTGCGGAGCCTGCCACCAGGAGCAGCAAGAAAGCTTTCTTGCAAATTATCATGGCAAGGCTGCTGTAAACCTGGGATATGATAAAGCAGCATTTTGTACGGATTGCCATGGCGCCCATACCATGCTCTCTCTCAAGGATAAAGAGGTGGCACTGAATGCCTGCCTGCGCTGCCATTCTGATGCCCCCCCGGAATTTGCAAATATTATCATTCATGACAGCACAAAAAATCTTGACCTGAAAAGTGATGCCAAAAAATCAGGCCTCAAATGGGTTCATGCACTGCGGGTATTGGCTTTAATCCTTGTTGTTGCGGTTCTTGCATTTTTCTTTATGCACACAGGACTTTTGATGTTAAGAAAACTCCACGAAAAATTGAGGAGACATAAGTGATGGAAACAAATGTAAAACATCAGGAAACCTTTCAACGGTTTCATATCCTGCACAGAATCCTGCATATTGTCATTATTATTAATTTTACATTTCTTGCTATTACAGGCTTCCTTCTTCATTTCAGCGGATTTGGATGGGCAAAGTTCTTAGTCTCCCTGATGGGGGGGGCAGGTGCTGCAGGATGGTTGCACAGGTTTTGTGCCGTATTTCTCTATATGGGGATATTGGTACACATTGCCTGGCTTTTTTATTATAAATTTGTGTTAAAGCAAAAATTTTCCGGGCCAGATTCCATTTTGCCCGGAAAAAAAGATATCAGGGATCTGTATCAGAATTTAAGGTATGTATTCAACAAGGGCACTCCTCCATTGTTTGACCGGTTCAGCTACCTTCAAAAACATGATTACTGGGCTGAAATGCTCGGCATGCAAAGCATGGGTTTAACCGGTCTTATGATGTGGTATCCCGAGTTTTTTGCAGGCATATTCCCCGGGTTTTTTATAAATATTGCCGGTTATTTTCACTTTTATGAAGCAGTATTGGCCGTTTTATATATTGGTGTGGTTCATATGTCTGATACCCACCTTGTCCCGGATATTTTTCCCATGGAAAAATCCATTTTTACAGGAAAGATTGAAAAAGCAAGATTTATGGAAGATCATCCTGAAGAATGGAAACGACAACAGATGATCAAGGAGTAACCAACCTTAATAAATAAAATTGACCAATAAAATTGATAAATACGACTGATAAATAAAATTAAAATTTCAATGGGAACTGGCTTATGAATTTAAAAACAATACGATCTATTATAGTCGGTGGTGCGCTGATGGTTTTTATGGCAGCTTTAAATTACACACCGGCTTTTGCAACAAATCTTCCTGATTTAAAAACTGCAAAGGTCATTAAAGAAGCTACCCCTGAATCTTTGGCTCCAGAACCTTTAGTCCCGGAACCTCTGATCCCGGAACCTTTGGTATGTCTCGATTGCCACAGAACACCAAATATTCATACCAATGAAGGGGTTATTGCCTCCCAGACCTTTTGTTATGATTGTCACAAAAAAGCAGATATAAAAAAAAGAAATGGCTCCAAAGACATCACCCTGCAGATTACCCCTGATACCTTTAACAAGAACCAGCCTGACCATCGTTTTATCGCGTGCATTAACTGTCATACGGATGTTGCCCGCTCACCTCATAAGACCCAGACCGGCGTTACATGTCTTAAATGCCACACATCCCATTCTGAAAATCCGGCCCATGAACCCCATTTGAGGGTTTCCTGCCAGGCATGTCACTTTCAATCAAAATTTCTCAGGCTTGATCCAAAAGATCACCGGGTGAAACTTAGCCACACGGATTATGATTCTGTTCCCATAAGCCTTTCCGGGCATATCCTTGCAGATGCAGCAGATGAAGAAACATGCAGGAAATGTCATTTCAAAAATAATTCAGTGGGGGCTCCGGCTGCGGTTCTTCCTTCCAAAAGCGCCCTGTGTATTCTCTGCCATAATTCACCCCTGGCCATAGGACACCCGGTTTTTGGCCTTGCAGGCCTTATTTTTCTGGCAGGTATCTTTTTTATGATAGCATTCTGGTTCAAAGGAAGTGTAAAGGGAGAAGAAACATCCCTTCACCGGAAAATCAGCTTAAGTTCGGAATCAATCTGGAATACGATTTTTTCAAAACACTTTTTTCCCCTTATTAAAATATTTATTCTGGATGTATTATTTCAAAGAAGAATTCTTAAGGAGAGCGTTTCCCGATGGTCCATGCACTCCCTTATTTTTACTGCCATTCTGCTACGTCTGGGTTTAAGTCTTTTTACTGCAATTGGATTCTATTTTAATCCTGAAGGGAACTTACTGACAGCTTTGATAGATAAAAACCATTGGTTTACAGCCTTTAGCAATGACCTTTTAGGTCTTTTTATCTTCCTTGGCATTGTCTGGGCCGTTGTTAAACGGTTTATTGTTAAACCAGATTATGTGGTCTCGGAATTTCAGGATAATATTACCCTTATACTCATTGGGGGTCTTGTCCTGTTAGGCTTTTTCCTTGAAGGGGCAAGGATTCTTGTAACGGGAATTCCTTGTGAGATGGCAGCCTATTCTTTTGTCGGGTATATGGTTTCCAGAGTATTTGCTATTTTCCCCTTTGACTGGGCATCCATTTATCCGCTGATGTGGTACGCCCATGGTGTGGTGGCAGCAGTTTTCATTGCCTATCTGCCCTTTGGGAAGATGCGGCATATGTTTAACACTCCCCTGACCTATTTTATAGAAGCTGTGGACGGAGTTAAAAATAAGAAGCGGGTTTAATTGGAATATTAATTAAAAGGTATTTAAAATGACCAAAGAAGAAGAAAAGGTATCTGACTCCCAAGTTAATGAAACATTGGAGGAAAAAGAGACGACGGCACCTTTGGCCCCGGAAACAGGAACCAGGGATGCGGTAAGAAAGATACCCATACATAAGCTTGATATTAAGCGCTTGATAGAGCTTGATGCCTGCACCCGCTGCGGGGAGTGCCTTTCCTGGTGCCCTGTATATGATCAGGATTCCAAAGAAGGCCTGATACCGCGCCGCAAAATTATAGATTTTTTGAAAATTGCCAGATCACAGAACGGATTTCTTGCCGGAATCATGAAAAGCGAGAGGATCGGGGAATCATTGAAAAAGGTCATTGCCAAATTAAGCGGTTACAAGGAAGTTACCAGAGAACAGGTGGAGGAATTTGTATTTAGCCTGTATGAATGTTCTACTTGCGGCCAGTGTGAGGTGGTTTGTCCGGCCCATATTGATACGATCGGCCTTTGGGAAGAACTCAGGCGCTTGATTGTGCGGGCTGGCTATGGCCCTTTGGAGCCCCAGAAAGCCTTGAGAAAAAGTGTGATGACCTTTGACAATCCCTGGCAGCAGCCAAGGTCCGGCCGGACCAAGTGGTCGCGTCGTGCCAAAAAGGACAACCTGATTGCCGAAGAACCAAGAGAAATAAAAAAAACAAAGGGCAAGGTCCTTCTTTTCTTAGGCTGCACAGCTTCCTATGATGCCAATGTCAAGCAGGTGGCCATAAATACCATTAATATCCTTGATGCCCTGGGCATTGATTACGGAGTCCTGGGTGCGGATGAAAAATGTTGCGGCAGTGTATTGCTCAGGATGGGAGATCCGGAATATAAGCGCTTGTTCAGTCAAAACATTGACCAGTTTAACAGCCTTGGTATTGATACATTGATCAGTTCCTGTTCAGGATGTTTTAAAACCATTATGCAGGATTACCCCAAAATTGCGCCATTGAATTTTGAAGTCCTGCACACAGTGGAATATCTGGCCCGATTGTTAAAAACCGGTGAATTGACTTTTTCCCATCCCGTTAACAAGACGGTTACTTACCATGACCCCTGCCACCTTGGCAGGGCCACTGGCGGGTTTGATGCACCAAGGATGATCATGGAAGCCATACCCGGGCTGACCCTTATCGAGATGCCTAGAAACAGGGAATATTCAAGGTGTTGTGGGGCAGGGGGGGGCTTGAAAGCAGGTTTCCCGGAAATTCAGGGCCGCATGGCCCAGAGAAGGATCAAAGAAGCTGAACAGACGGGTGTACAGGAACTGGTGTCCTGCTGCCCGTTTTGTTACCAGGGCCTTCAGGTGGGTATTGGTGTATTAGAATCAGACATAGTCATGAAAGATCTGTCCGCATATATTGCCGAATCTCTTTTGGGGTATGACATATTTGAAAAGGCAGCCAAAGAGGCTGAAGAGGAAAAACGTATGAAAGAAGAGGCCAAGGCAAAGAAAAAATTGGAAAAGGAAAAAGAAGACGCTGAAAAAAAGATAAAGGATGAAGAGGAGAAAATCGATAAACCAGAATGAAAACAAAAGTTTTTATCGTAACAGGATTTTTAGGGTCTGGTAAAACAACCCTGATACAACGAATTTTAAAATTTTCTGAAGATTTATCCAAGACCATTGTGCTGGTGAATGAATTCGGCAGAATCGGAATAGATGGTTCTCTTATAAAAAAAACGGCTGCAGCACAGATTGTTGAACTCACCAGTGGCTGCATCTGCTGTTCATTGAAAGTTGATCTGATCCAGACCCTTCAGATTTTAAGACATGAATATTCTCCTGAACGACTTGTGATTGAAGCCACAGGGGTGGCCGATCCCCTTGCCATTAGCGAGGTCCTGAATGACAGGATGCTATTGCCCCATTTCAAGCTGGAGAAAATCATAACGGTTGTGGATAGTGATTTCTGGGAAGCAAGAGAAGCATTTGGAACTGTTTTTAAAAGTCAGATCAATCAGGCAGATATTATTCTTTTAAACAAGATTGATACCCTTGAGAAACAGGATATTGTCTGCAAAAGAGGCTGGTTTCATCTCTTTTTCGTTTGAAACAACACTGCCTCTGGATGAAGAATTGTTCATGGCATTTCTCAGTAGGGTTCCCCTGGAATTGTTCAGGATCAAGGGGCCGGTGAGATTTGTTGACAGAACACAAATGCTCAATTTTGTGGGGGGAAAAAGCCAGTGGCAAAAATGGTCTGACGCTGTCATGACCCGCCTTGCTTTTATCGGGTGGGATGTGATAGAGGAGCGGATACTGGAAAAATTGAACCAGTGCATCCTTAGAAGTTGAATTTTTTAAATATTGGTATTAAGTGAAAATGGAAGAATCAACATCCCACCGAACATTTTCGGAAATTCAGGGAAAAATAGACCGCGGAGAAGTGGTTATATTAACGGCCCAGGAAATTTGTGATCGGGTCCGAGATGGTGAAACCTTTGAGCTGCGTGATATAGATGTGGTTACTACAGCCACAAGTGCCCTGATGAGCGGCACCTATGCTGTGCTTTCTTTTAAAGTGGCTGAACCGGATACATTTACAAAAGCTGCAAAGGTATGGATAAACAGTGTTCCGGCGCAGGTGGGCCCCTGCCCAAATGAAAGAATCGGCATCCTTGATTTGATTGTTCTGGGAACTGAAGCCAGTAAAATTGATCCCGGGTATGGTGCTGGTGACCTGTTCAGAGAGCTTGTTCTGGGCAAGAAGGTCCTGGTGGAGATCGAGACCGATGAGGGACAGACTTTAACTTCTTTTACCACGCTTAAACAAATTCCCCATGCCATGCTCCATGCATCAAGAAATGCCTTTAAAAATTATCTGGCCTTTGTTAATCCCGGGAAAGTAGCTGTGTCCACAATATTCCACTCGGAAATGATGAAAGGCAATTATGAAGAAATGACTTTTTGCGGCTGTGGTGAATTAAATCCCCTTGAGAATGATCCTGAACTCAAAACCATCGGTATCGGCACAAAGGTTTTAATCAATGGTGCCCAGGGGTTTGTTACAGGGCCCGGTACCCGCAGCACTGCTGACAAACCCAATCTGGCCGGGGTTGCCGATATGCATAAGATGAATCCGGAATTCATGGGAGGATTCACAACCGGTCATGGGCCTGATATTATAACAACCTGGGCTGTGGCAATCCCTGTGCTGGACAAGGAGATGTTAACCCATATTTTAAAAACCGATGCACAGATTCCGCTGAAGGTTGTTGATGTGCGGAACCGCAAGCCCATATTTGAGATTACCTACGCAGATGTCTGGAATAAAACCAATCATGAGGTCAAATTTAAACGGGAATTATGCCTGAAATGTGATCTTTCCCATGTTGAAAATCTTTGTCCTGTTGAGAATCTTTGCCCTGTGAAAGCCGTTAAATGGGATACTGAAAAAGGCCTGCAATTTGACAGGGAAAGGTGTTTCAATTGTGGTCTTTGTGTCTCCAGATGCAAAGGTGGAACTTTTTTTGCATATCTTGGCAGTATAGAACTTGAAGGTGTTAACCATAAAGTTCCGGTCACATTAAGGCAGTCTGACCGCATGACTGCACTCAAGGCAGCCCAGGACCTGAAACTCCAGATCCAAAAAGGGCAATTTAAAATAACTGAACCCGTCGGAAAAATTAATTTTCCAGATAAGCCTTAAATCTCTAGTATGCCAGGGTGCGGATGATAATGCATCAAACATCCTGGCTTTGACAAAATATGGTTTGTCACATTTGGATATCAATGATGCCAAGGTGAATGGCATATTGGATTAATTTAGAGATATTTTCCATTTTAAGCTTTTCCATAATATTGGAACGATGAGATTTGATAGTACTGGGGCTCAGGCAGAGCATCTCTGAAATTTTCTTGGTGGAGTATCCTTCAACCATCATTTGGAAGACTTCTCGTTCTCTGTTGGTCAGAGTGTTGTACAATTCATCCTGGGATGTTTTCTGGTTCATTCCGACATAATCTTCAATTACCCGGTTGGAAATCGATGGACTCAGGTAGATTTCTCCTTTGACAGCTGCTTTAATCGCCTGAATAATATCATCGCTGACAGCATTCTTCAGCAGGTAGCCTGAAACGCCAATGCTTAAAAGTTCTCTGATATACCGGGTATGGTCATGCATGGAAAGTATAATTATCTTGGTTTTAAAATTTGACTGCTTGATTTGCCGGGCAGCTTCAATGCCGTTCAGTATAGGCATGGCAATATCAATAATGACAACATCCGGCTTTAAGGCCTGGACTTTCTGGACAGCTTCCCGGCCATTCATGGCTTCCCCTGTGATTTTTAAACTATCTTCTTCCTCTAAAAGCTTCCGCAATCCCTGGCGGACAATGTTATGATCATCGGCAATAACGATTTCAATGGGTTTATGCTTCATAAATCTCCTGCAAAAAATTTTCAGGTTCCATTAAAATTGACAATCCTTCATTTTTGATAGGGATTTCAATTCTGATGCGGGTGCCCTTGCCTTTTTCCGTACGAAGCAAAAATTTTCCGCCCCGTATGGCAGTCCTTTCCCTCATGGATAGCAGTCCCAGTGAGGGCCTTTCATGATTGTTTTCATCAGGATCAAAGCCAATGCCGTTATCTTCAGCGATAAAAATAATTGAAGGGTATCCCTTGATGATGGATAGCTTAAAAAAAGTAGCTTTGGCATATTTTATGGTGTTGGACAGGGCTTCCTGGGAAAATCGATATAGCACCGTTTCAATGTCCGGGTTAATTCGCCCTGTGAATCCGACCATTTTAAAATCAATATTCAGGGAACTTTGTTGGGTTATCTGGTTCAGATAGGAATCAAGAGCTGGTTCAAGCCCCAGGTCTGTCAAAAGTGCAGGGTGCAGCAGGTGGGAAATACGCCGCATCTCCTGGTATGTGTGATTGATCTGCTCCTTAATATTTTTGATGATATTATTCATAACAGGATCATCAGGCGGCATGATTTTTTCAACAGCTTCCAGATTGAAATTTATACCGATCAGGGCTGATCCGGTTTCATCATGGAGTTCCCGGGCGATTCTCTTACACTCAATTTCCTGAGATTGAAAAAGTCGGGCAGTCAGATGTTTGAGCTCTTCCCGGTGTTTTTGAACGGTTCTTATCAGCTTGATATTGGCTATGGAGCCGCCCAGAAAATTCCCCAAAGACCCAAGGAGATTAAAATCTTCCAGGGAAAGGTCCTGGGTTTCAGATAGAGGAAAGGCCATAAATCCCGAAGGACATCCTTTTTCCGTAATCAGGAAACAGGAAAGAATGATTGGCCGGTTTTTGTCCGAACATTCCAGGGTTATTTTAAAAGATGGAAAAATAGATTTGGGTGTCAGGCAATTATCTTTTCCCAGGAAAAATTCCATGAGTTGGGTATCATGAAAAATTGGTTTGATCAGAGTTTTATTAACCTGTTCCGGCAGCCCCTTCCAGGTTTGAAGTTCAAATTCACCTTGGTCATGGTTGATAAGAAAAATGGTGCCAATACTGAAATTCAATAGTTTCATAGCCTCACTCAAGGCTGTGTTCAGAACCTGTTTCAGATTTTGGGAACTATTCATGGTAAGTGACACAGTGTTCAGCAAGACAAGTTCCTGATGATGTTTGTAAAGCCTTCGAAAGGAATCCATTCTGGCTGTAATATCTTTGGCAATACCTTCGTAGCCAACGATATCTCCATTATCATCCAAAAAGATATTGGCACTCAGACTGCCGTGGAGCCGTGTGCCATCTTTTTTCTTGAAACCAACCTCAAAATCCTGAACAAAGCCGTTAAGATCAATGTGTTTTTTACACACATGCCAATGGATTGGATCAATAAAAATATATTTAATATTGCCCAATAAATACAACTCTTCTTTTTCTTTGTAATCAAGCAGGTCAACCGTGGCCTGGTTGACCTCCATAATCACTCCTTCCCTGGATATGATAAAAATCATATCCTTGGTACTTTCAAAAAGACGGCGGTATTTGAATTCGGAATATATTAAATTGTCTTCAAGAGATTTGATCTGTGAAATCTTTTTAAAGACTTCAACCACACCAAACATTAGCCCGTCAGAATCAATAAGAAGACTGCGGGTGCATTCAACAGGGATTTTTTTACCATCTTTCCGGGTAATCTCAAGGTCACGTTTATAATTGTTTTTTGGGGTGATACCCTCATTATTAACCGAGCAGTCTGTATTACAGGAGGTTGTTTTAAAGATATCTTGGCATTTCATGCCTTTTGCTTCAAAGGTTGCATACCCTGTAATCCGGGCTGCAGAATTATTGAAGTAAGTGATCCTGCCATTGGCATCCATTATCATGAATGCATCTGACAGGTTGTTTAAAATAGCGGCAACGCTCTTATTGTGCATATCCATTCTTTAAATCAATTTTAGATTATAGCCTACCCTAATGCTTAATAAGACCTAATGTCAAGAAAATCAGTCAGGTACAAGTTAGTTATGAAAATCATTTTATTACCCACAGCGTAATATTTTTTGCTTGCTTGTTGCTTCTTTGCCGCTTATAAAATACAGATGCACTTGAAATAAAGGCTTCTTAATTATAGGATACTTATTCTGGTTGGAAAATTAAAATAGAGTGAACAAAGAGACTATAATCTTATGAAAGGACATATTCAGATCTATACAGGGGACGGTAAAGGTAAAACAACAGCTGCTCTGGGACTTGCCATCAGGACTATGGGTGCCGGAGGAAAAGTCTTTATCGGTCAGTTTTTAAAATCCGGAAACTATTCTGAAATAAAGGCATTAAAAAAATTTGCAGATCAGATCACTGTCGAACATTATGGCCTTGGACAATTTGTTAAAGGGCATCCTTCTCAGGAAGACATTGAAGCCGGGATGGAGGGTTACAAAAGGGTGACCCGGGTTATTGAAAAAGGCGAACATGATCTTGTCATTCTTGATGAAGGAAATATTGCCGTTAAATACAATATATTTTCCGAGCAGGATCTGCTGGATCTTTTTGAGAAAAAACCCGATCATCTTGAACTTGTCGTTACAGGCAGAGGTGCGACCCAGGCTATTATGGAAAAAGCTGATTTGGTAGCAGAAATGAAAAATATAAAGCATTATTTCCAAAAAGGAGTTAAAGCCAGGGTCGGAATTGAAAAGTAAAAAAATGAACCCGAATTACCGGATGGCGCTCCTTTAAAAAATATCAGATCACTAGTATCTAAAGTGAAGGTTATCTTATATCAACAGGGTTGAAAGACTTATGAATCTGCAAGCCTTTGGTCATACATGGACCCAACCCCATATTCGTTCCGGCGCATGAATTTATCCAGAGAGGGTCCAATGAGCTGCATTTCCGGATTTTCTTTTTGAACATCCTGGGCTATTCTCATCTCTATGGTACAGCCCGTGCTATAGGTTGAATCCTTGCCAATCCATTCTGGCGGGACCTTTTTATTCATAAGAGAAAAACTTTTGCCAATATCGTCTGATGTCTGGAATCTCCATATATCTATATATGAGCTTCTTTGAACAATTTCCCACATATACATTAGATCGTCTGCATCCATGCCAGGCTCATAATAGAATGAAGGGTTGATGATAAAAAGATCAGAAGATCGTTTATGTAAATAGTCTATAAAGGTACTCATTATTTTTTTTGCCACATCAATTTTTCCAGGGATGGAACCGATGATACCGCTGTAAAACATCACTGTCATGCCTTTTTTCTTTGCAGATTCCATTTGATCAATAATCTCATTGGCTTTTTCTTCCAGGTCCTTGTGGGAAAATTTAATGAAGCCAGGATGCTTGGGTTTATAAGTTATCAGCAATTGATTTTTATCAAGGCCGATATTGATGATATTCTGGGTAAACCTGAAGTGGGAATCAATCAATCTTTCTTTCTGGGCCTTTCCCCGTGATATGACACAATCCACCTCTTTGAAAATTCTGGAAAAGGTGGTAGAAACAAGCAAAAGATTTAAATTTTCCCTGGTCCCATCAGACACCACATAGATATTCTTATCATGTTTTAAGAGCTTTACCAGGTTGTTTTTGCTGATGGTTTTTTCATAAATAAAGTGTGCGTTTTCAAGTATCTTTACCAGGACAGGATCAGTTCTGGTATCTGCAAGGCAAACTTTTTTGAAAAAGGGCGCTTCCTTTACTGCAAAAATAACTGCATGTCCGAGATCGGCAAGAAATTTGGCGATGGTCAGATCTATAATAACTTCGCAGGATTCATCGGCAAGCCAGAGAATTTTTTGTTTCCTGGCTTTGACAAGTGCCAGTAATGGCGATAGGCCATCTCCTCTGATAGGGGTTTTAAAGATTTTTTTAATTTTGCTTAATGAGGGTATGTCTGAATTTTTAAGGGCCCCTATGCTATTTTGTGTGATCAGGGTCAACCGTCTTTGGAATTCAATCTCTTTGATTTTTTCCCTTATTTCAAATAAGGAGAGATCTTTAATGGTTTGTAATGAGTCATCAATTTGGTTTAAGGCCTTTTCCATGGTGTCAGAGGCTATAAAATCTTTTATTTTTTTATTCACAGCTTTTTTATCTTCTGAATATGGATTTTCAATATGTGTACGGCTTAAAAAGATTTTGTATAATTTTTTTTCAAGCCTGGAAGGTATGAGAAGACCGGTTTGGATGTCATCATCATATTTTATCTTGATCAATGCTTTTAAAAATTTATTATCATATTCAGAGTCTATTAATTCATCAATCATGTCCATGATTTTGTCTAACACCTGTTGATAGCGGTTTTTTAAAAAAGGAGGATATTTTCTGGACATGATAGTCTTAAACATTTTGTCGGAACAGGGAAAATACCGTTCTCCATTCTCAGGGTAGACCATAAATTCAATTTGTTCCTTTGAGCCTACCTTGGTGGGATAGGCAAAGGGATCTAAACTGTTTTTAAGAAAAAAAGCAGTAAACCAGGCATCGAAATCAGGACTTTCACCAACACGCACAGATTTGACCTCTTTATTTTTCATGTGGCCTCCATTTATGGAAAAAAATTTGCTTCATGGTATCATTTCATTGCAATTTTTGCAGGCAATTTATAAGTCTACATTAATTAATTTATTTCCTGTTTTAAGTTCTATAAGACTTGCACAATTGTTTTCAATTACACCATAGGTATACATACCGTTTCGAGGACAGGTGATGGAACCAGGATTCATGAAGATATGTGACCCCTTTTTTTCTAAAAAACAAAGGTGGGTATGGCCTTGAATAATAATATCGATATTTTCAGAATAGGTGAAAGAACGATGACCATGGGAAATAAGGAGTTTTTTGCTGAAGGCGCTAAACTCCATTCGTGTTTCAAACCCAGGGAAAAAAGAGGGAGAATCGCAGTTTCCATAGACATAATAAAACGGATGATGAAAATTGGTTAAATCTTTTTTAATGGATTCCGGTTGAAAATCTATATGGCTTAAATCACCATATCTTGTATCAAAAAGATCTCCGGCAATGGCAAGTTCATCCAAAGGGCCTAAAAGATTTTTCAGGGTTAGCCACGAACTATAACTGCCATGTATGTCTGCTGTAACAATCAGCTTTTTCATCAGTTTTATTTTTACCCTTGTTAAAAAAAATAAAATTTCATAGAATTGAATTCAAATCAACTAAATTTATTAAAACTGGCATGAATTTTAAATGAATAGATTAAATTCTGGTTAAGATTTAAACAATTCCATGACAAATAACAAGCTTCTGCCTGATCAAGAGATATTTACCTATCATTATTTTCCAATAAAAAAAAATTTATCCCTTCGGTATGGGATAGCCCCCTGTATCAAAGAGCCTGTAAAAGGTATTGTGTTT
>JAHJDU010000238.1 GCA_018812385.1 Pseudomonadota bacterium | reverse complement strand
TGGACATGATTATTCAGAACACCCGCTCCGGTGGTGAGACTGACCTGACCTTTACTGTGACCAAAGATGACTTTGAGCGGGCAAAAGAAATTTCCCACAAAGTTGCCAAGGAGTTGGGTGCTGTTGAGGTTCTCACTGCTGAAGAAATTGCCAAGGTTTCAGTTATCGGACTGGGTATGAAAAGTCATTCCGGTGTGGCCGCCACCATGTTCCAGGCCCTGGCATCTGAAAATATAAACATACGATTAATTAGTACTTCCGAAATCAGGATATCCTGCGTCATACTGGCAAAATATGCTGAACTTGCAGTAAGAACCCTTCACACAGCATTCGGGCTGGATCAGAAAAAATAAGGCCGGCATTAATTTAAACCGGATAATAAATTTAAGACGAGCTAAGGGCTGCTTCAATTTCTTGAATAACTTTCTGGGCAGCTGCGGCAGGATCATCGGCATCCCTTATGGGCCGGCCAATGACAATCAGGTCACTGCCGAGGGTAATGGCCTGACCAGGGGTGGTGATCCTTTTTTGATCATCATTTTCAAGAAATGCCCAGGAAGGTCTGATCCCCGGTGTTACTGCCAGAAAAGATTTTCCAAACCTTTTCTTTATATGTTGGACTTCCCGGCCTGAGCAGATCACCCCTTTGCACCCGGCTTCATATGCCATTTTTGCCCGATGCATGACCAGAAGACCGGGGTCTTTTACAAACTTATCTTTAAATCCGGAAGCTTCAACCATATTGGCATCATTGTCTGTCAATAGGGTAACCCCCAGGACTCCTGTTTTCCCTTTTCCGCCTTTAACTGCTTTTTCAAGCATGGCCAAGGATGAACAATGGACAGTTACAAGATCTACTCCCAGAATTGCCACCCTTTCCATGGCTCTTTGAACAGTAGCTGAAATATCATGAAGTTTAAGATCAAGAAATATTTTTGCGCTGCTCTCTTTTTTAACCATCTGAACCACAGACGGCCCCTGATCAATGAACAGCTCAAGGCCGATTTTAAACATCCCCACCTTTCCATCAAGGAGTTTCACATACTCTTTTGCTTCCTTTACAGAAGCAAAATCCAATGGAAATACAATATAATCCTTACCTGTTTTTTGCATAACCAAATCCTTATCAATTAATTCAGGATCACGAATATGGCAACACTGATTTTAAAAGAAATATTCATTATCTTACAGAATTTCTATATATTACCTGCATAAACAACGCTGTCTCGCCCAATTTTCTTGGCATGATATAAAGCTTTATCTGCTGCTGCTATCAGGGTGTCAGAATTTTCAACACCTGTATACCGGGCCACACCGATACTGACAGTGATTGAAATATTGCCTTTTTCAGTGGAGATTTCACTGTTACGAACATGCTCACAGATCCGTTCAAACAGGGCATCCTGTTGTAAGTCTTTAGATCCAGAAGCCACAATCAGGAATTCTTCACCCCCAATCCGGCCCACATGGTCATTTGACCGCAACTTTTCCGTGACAAATCGAGTAAAAGCAATCAATACCTCATCACCAATTTGATGGCCATAGGTATCATTCACCTTTTTAAAATGATCAAGATCACACAAACCAACACACAGACCGGTTTTTTCCCGTTTTGCCCTGGCAATCTCTTTTTCCAGCAGGTCCATAATTGCCCTCCGGTTGAAAATATTGGTCAAAGGATCATGCATGGCTTCATATTTCAGGGCTCGGTAGGCATCGCCAAGTTCGGACTGGAGCTTTACCATCCGCTGGCCGACATTGATGCGGGCTCGCAGTTCTTCATTGTCATAGGGTTTTGAAATAAAATCGTTGGCACCTGCCTGCAATCCCTTGACAATATCTTTTTTCTCATCTTTTGATGTCAGGAGAATCAGATAGGGTGGATCAGAAGTTTCAATTTCACGTATCTTTTGACAAACCTCAATCCCTTTCATTTCAGGCATTTGCCAGTCAAGGATTGCAAGTCTGGGTGCATCTTTGGATTGCATGACATCCCATGCTTCTTTTCCATTGCATGTCAAAACCGAAGTGAACCCCCATTTTTTTAAAATCGAATCCAGAATGATCCGGGACGTCATATCATCTTCAGCAATTAGTACTTTCATCAGATCATTTCCTCCATGGCTGTTTTCAATTGAGCAAATGCTTCTTCCAATTGCAGCACAAGGCTGGTCAGTCTGTCTAAATTCCCGGATTTTCCTGCTACCTCGATCTCAAAAGCAATTTTTCTGAGGGCATCGGCCCCTACATTACCGGCTGCGCCTTTGATTTTATGTCCCTGTTTTTCTGCATCCTCTGTATTTTTTTGATCGATAAACCCTGCGAGCGACTCAATCTGTATAGGCATATCATCTAAAAAACCTAAGATGACTGTTTCAGCCAGTTCCACGTCACCCATCAAACGATCCATCAGGACATCTTTATCAAATACCATCAGATCATTTTCTGTGGTTGTTTCCTGATTCAATGCCTTGTCAGTGTCTGGGTCAGGTCCTGGGTCCAAAGGCGCTTCTACCAACTTATCTTTGTACAGGCAACGTCCCAGGACCTCTAAAAATGCTTTTGGCTCCATAGGTTTGGATACATAATCATCCATACCGGCTGAAAGACATTTATCCCGGTCTTTTTTCATGGCGTGAGCCGTAATTGCGATGATGGGTATTCTTTTTCTATCTGATTCAGATTCAATTTTTCGAATTTGACGTGTGGCTTCAAGGCCGTCCATTCCCGGCATCTGTATATCCATTAAAACAAGGTCATAAGGCTCTTCTCCAAATGCTTTCACGGCTTTGACCCCGTTTATTACCGTCTTTACATTAACAAACCCGAATTTTTTCAAAAGGCCGATGGCGACCTGCTGGTTGGTTATATTATCTTCCGCCAGAAGGATACGAATGCTTTTCTGCCGCTGTTCCCGAACCAGGTGGCGGGTGATGATAGCACCCTTCTTTTGGGGCTTTGAACCACCGGTTATGATAGTTGACAGGCATTCGAACAGGTCTGAATACCCCACTGGTTTGATTAAGTATGCTGCAAACCCTGTTTCTTCAAATTCCTTAGCATCACCGGCCAGTCCCATTGAGGTCATCATAACCAGATGAATTGATTTGAGTTTATCATCGGATTTAATGATTTTGCCCAATAACAGGCCATCCATTATCGGCATCTGCATATCTAAAATAGCCAGTTGAAAGGGGTCTCCTTTGCTCCCCTCATCATATAGTACCCGCATAGCTTCAGGCCCGTTCGCTGCCTCTTTTACCCGGCACCCCCAGGAACCTAACTGGCCCTGGATTATCTCGCGGTTGGTTTTATTGTCATCCACTACCAGGATATGTAATCCTTCCATGTCAATTTTTTGTACCGGCATGACGAGGTGGGCCAATTCTACCTGTTTTTTAAAAAGGGCGGTGAACCAGAATTCAGACCCTTTACCCACCTCACTGTTGATACCGATTTCCCCCCCCATCATTCCACACAGTTTTTTAGAGATGGTCAGGCCCAGACCAGTACCCCCGAATTCCCGGGTAGTGGAAGTATCTGCCTGGGTAAAACTTTGAAAGAGCAGGTCATGCTTTTCTGCGGGGATCCCAATGCCGGTGTCTTTTATAGAAAACAAGAGCCTGACATCTGTTTGCGTCTCTTTTTCCAGGTATACCCGAACTGAAATTTCTCCTTTGGCTGTAAATTTAGCGGCGTTGCCCACAAGGTTGGACATAATCTGGCGAAGCCGTCCCGGGTCACCCCGGAGCAGGGTAGGCACGTCAGGGGATGCAGCGCAAAGAAACTCCAGATCCTTTTCTTGAATATGCACAAACATCATGGATGCAAAATCATCCAGCAGGTATCGCAGGTCAAAATCAATGGTTTCCATCTCAAGCTTACCGGCTTCTATTTTGGAAAAATCAAGGATATCGTTGATCACGCGCAAGAGTGCTTCTCCACTGTTCTGCACGATCCTGGTATAATGCTGCTGCTCAGTGGTAAGATCTGTACCCAATAGAAGACTGGTCATTCCAATAACACCATTTAAAGGCGTACGGATTTCATGGCTCATGTTGGCAAGAAATTCACTCTTGGCGACGTTTGCAATTTTAGCTTTGTCAGCCATCAGGTTTGCCTGTTCAATGGCTTTTTCAAGCTCTTGATTCATCTGGTTTAATTCATCCTGTGCCTGCTTTTCCCGGGTGATGTCCTGGAAATTAACCACAATGCCATTGGACTTGCTTTGACTGTCCAGAATCAATGCCGCACCGACCCTGACTGAAATAGTGCTACCGCTTTTGGTTATTCGCTCTGTCTCAAACCCGGAAATGCGCTCCCCGTTAAAAACCCTGGTAATCACTTTTTGTGTTGCCGGCATTTCTTTATCTGGAATAAAATCGATCCGATTGCCAAGAAGCTCATCCGAACTCCATCCAAACACACGGGTAAAGGCAGGATTCAGGTATGTGACCTTCCCCTGCACATCATATACAATCACCGGGTCAACAATGGTTTCCGTCATAGTCCGAAGCCTTTCTTTGCTCTCTCTCAGCGCTTCCTCGATTTCCCTGCGTTGTGTAACATCTGTAAGCACAGAGATTTTTTGATCCTTTAAAAAAGTGGACCTGAATTCTATATGTTTTGACTGGCCATCTTTACATATAATCTTGAATTCGCGATGCTTTCCACGATATGAATGATTGACGTCATTGCTCCATGCTTCAGAGACCTTCTTGCGATACTTTTTATCTGGATAGGCTTTCTTGAACCAGTCTTCTTTGGTGGGAATATCTTTAAGCTCATATCCTGTAATCTCTGTAAAATAAGGGTTTACATAAAGGTATTTACCATGATTGTCAGTCAATGAAATTCCATGGGGTGTGCTTTCAAGAATTGTCGAAAGGGTTTCTTTCTCTTTTTGGCGGGCCATTTCTTCTTTTTTGCGATTGGTGATATCCCGCCAGATAGTATGAATTTTCTGGTTGCCTTCCTGGTTAGATATTGTCGTCAAAAGAACCTCTACTGGGAAAATTTCTCCATTTGCTCTGGTATGATCCCATTCAAACATATGGCTACCATTTTCCAGGGCAAGATCCATCATTTTTTTTGCTTTTATGAAAGAGTTCTCACCATCAGACTGATACTCCGGGGAAAGTTCTGAAGGATGGGTTTTAAGGAATTCGATTTTGTTTTTATAACCCAACATGTCCACTGTTGCCTGGTTGCAGTCAACAAATTTTTCATTTTCGATTATCAAAATAGCATCTTTTGATTTTTTAAACAGAATACGATATTTCTCCTCACTTTCTATAAGCCCTTGTTCGATCTGTTTTTGTTCGGTGATGTTGTTTCCTGAACTTAAAGATCCGACAATGTCACCATTTGAGTTTTTCAAGATTGCGTTATGCCAGGCAATAATACATTCTGTTCCATCTTTCCGTAGAATTGGATTCTCATAATACTCAACCGGATCAATTTCACCTGCCATCAATTGATGATAAACAGTTAAGGCATCTTCCCGGAATTGTTCCGGCAGACAGGTTTTAAACCAATTCTTACCAATCAATTCTTCTTTTTGATAGCCAAGGGTTTCCAAACCACATTCATTAATGAGTGTAATGTTCCCTTCTTTGTCAAGGGCAACAAACATTACCCTGGCAATGGAAATATATTTGTGAAACTGGGATTCACTGTCATGGAATATCTTTTTTTCATTCCTGTAATCGGAAACTGTCTGCTCTAACTCTTTTACCCTGCGCTCCATTACCTCATAACTTATTCTTTTTTTCATACAAGAATTCCATAAATTAAAAAGTGAAAAAATTACTTATTCTGCTCTATAATCTGGTTAGAAAATTTAGTCAATAACCTCCAATTTATTCTTAACTTTACAAATTCAGCCAGGATTGATACTGATTCAAATCATGATAAAAATAACCATTATTGAAAATTCTCAGGCGCTTACATTATTTTATAGTTATTAGAACCTTTAATATCAGGAATATTATGGAACAGGACAAACACATACTTACCATGCTGGTAGAAAACGAACCCGGTGTAACCGCAAGGATTGCAGGACTTTTTGCCGGGCGGGGCTATAATATTGAAACCATCTGCGGAGCGCCCACAGCCAATCCGAAAATGTCCAGGATCACCATTACAACAAGGGCCCATCCCTTGCAGCTGGAACAATGCAAAAAACAGATTAAACGCCTCGTAAATGTCATCAAGCTGCGGGATATGACCGGGGAAAAAGCTGTAAAGCGTGAGATGGCACTAATCTGTGTTAAAGTGTCGCCGGGGAAAAAACAAGACTTGAACCGGATTATCACAGCCTTTCAGGGCCGGATAATGGATACAGGCCCTGAATATTATATTATTGAAATAACCGGCGACGAAGATACCATTGATGACCTGCTCGGCCTGCTTGAACCCTTTGGCATTAAAAAACTTGCAAGATCAGGGGTATTAGCACTGTATAAGGAATCTTAAGATAAAAAAATCTTAAGATAAGGCTTGAAAGCTTTGGAGAATTAATGGTATTTAGTACTATTTTTTAATAAAAAGGTAAAAATGGCCCCTTTGGACAAGCATAACAGTCTTAAACACCTGCCAGGTGTTGATCATCTTCTGGATCTTGCCAAAAAGGATGATCGATTTATCGGCATCCCCAGGAGCGTAATACTTGATGCCTTAAGAAAAACCCTTGATCATATAAGGCAGGATATCCTGGCAGATATTGAAACCAGCACAGACCATGACACCATCCTGCTTGCGGCAAACATCCTTGCCAAAGAAAAGGTCAGGCCCAGACTTGTCCCTGTCATCAATGCAACCGGTGTGGTGCTCCATACAAACCTTGGCCGGTCGCTTTTATGTGAAGATGCCTTGAATAACATAAGAACTATTGCCCAATCCTATTCCAACCTTGAATTAAAAATTGAAACCGGTAAAAGAGGGATCCGGTATGAAGCAGTGGATGATCTGATCTGTGAACTGACTGGCGCTCAAAGTGCCATAGTTGTAAACAATAATGCCGGGGCTGTATTATTGGCGTTGAACACCATTGCCAAGGACAGACAGGTAGTGGTATCCAGGGGCGAGCTTGTTGAAATTGGCGGATCATTCAGGGTGCCGGATGTGATGACAAAAAGCGGATGCATCTTAAAGGAAGTCGGAACTACAAACCGGACCCATTTAAGAGATTACGCAGATGCCGTGTCTGATAGCACAGGCCTTTTTTTAAAAGTTCATGCCAGTAATTATAAAATTGAAGGTTTTACTGCCAGTGTTGATTTAAAAGACCTGGTACTGCTGGGCAAAGATAAGAATATACCGGTCATGGAAGACCTTGGATCAGGAACTTTAATTGACTTCTCAAAATATGGTCTGCCTTTAGAACCCACTATTGCCGATTCGGTCCGCACGGGCGCAGACATTATCACCTTCAGCGGAGATAAGCTATTAGGAGGGCCCCAGGCCGGCATCATTGTCGGACAAAAAAAGACCATTGATCTAATCAAAAAAAATCCTCTAACCCGGGCCTTGCGGATTGACAAGCTGACCCTAGCAGCCCTTGAATCCACATTAAAACTCTACAGGGATGAGGATACTGCCATCCAGAAAATACCCACCTTAAGAATGTTGACCATTCCCTTTAAAGATATTTGTAAAAAAAGCGACGTGTTATTCAAAATCATTAAGGAGGCCCTGGGCGATCTGGCGGATATTGAGGTTGCCCATCTGAATTCAAGACCGGGAGGTGGATCTTTTCCAGAACTGAACCTTGCGACCCAGTGCATCACCATTAAACCGAAAAATATATCAGTATCCAAACTTGAAATGCGCATGCGCCTTTCAACACCATCCATTATCGGCAGGATAGAAGATAATAAATATATTATAGATCCAAGAACAATTCAAGACGGCCAGGAGACCGTTATTTCATCAACTTTAGCCAAAATACTGGTAAAAAAATGACCCCTAAATTCTCTTCAAAAGAAATTAATTTTCTGAAAACCGATTCTGATGATTCCAAGATCAAGCCGCCGAAAACCTTTTTTGGAGATCTTCTTCTGAAAAAAACAGACGAGCTTAACGCCTTTGAAAAAAGGCTGTCAGAAACAAAAATCCCAGGGGGAAAATTCTTTATTGCCGCGATTCAAATCTCATCACCGCCTGACAGCATCCTGGAAACAACTAAAGATACATTTGAAGTTGCCTTTAACTCATTTCTGGATCATAAAAAAGGCATCTGGGAGAACTTAAGCAAAGATTTATTTGCTCTGGCATTCTGGGGCTATAAAAATGAAAAAAAAGCATCTCAACTGATTGTATCTTTAAAAGACAAACTATCAAAAGAGCTTAAAACAGATATTCTTATTGGGGTTGCAACCTTCCCTTTTCATGATTTTTCAAAATCACAAACCCTTGCCAACGCCATCAAAGCCGCCGACCATGCTGCTTTTTTCGGACCTTACAGCATGGTTCCTTTTGATGCCACATCGCTGAATATCAGTGGCGATCGGCTTTATCAGCTGGATAAATGCGAAATGGCGACAAAAGAATATCAAAAAGGGCTTGAAATCGAACCAGATAACATTAACCTGATAAACAGCCTCGGGGTGTGTTTCGGTGTCATGGGAAAGCTTACCATGGCAAAACTTGAATTTGAAAAGGCCATAAAGATAAATCCGGATGAACTAATCGTGATTTACAATATTGGACTTCTTTATCAAATTGAAGGAGATATAGACAAGGCCATCCTTTATTTGCAAAAAGCCCAGGGCAGTGAACTGTCTGTTTTTGAAGTCGAGCTTTTACTCGGGAATTTGCTGATTAAAAAAAAGCATCATGACCAGGCCTTAACCCACCTTGAAAAGGCAAGCCGGATAAACCCGAAATCAGGACTGACTTTCCGAATGAAAGGTGAAATTTATCTGGAGAAAAATCTGCCTGAAAAAGCTGGCCGGGAATTTAATACTGCCATCAAGCTGAATCCCAGTGATGCCGCCTCTTTGTCTGGATATGCAAAATCCCTTGAACTTCAGGGAAGAAACCTGACCATTGCCCTTACCCTTGCACAAAAAAGTATTACCATTGAACCTGACAATAAACAATTCAAAAAAAGGTTGGAAACCATCCAGAAAAAAATAAAAGATGCCTGTCTTCCCCCTCAAGAAAAATTAAAACAGCATCGTTAAACAGATTGAAAGAAACAATAAATTATGAAAAACCTTATTCAACAATCGGTTGAAGACAGTATCACTGCAAAAAAAATATTTTTTGCAAACCATATTGAAAAAATAGAATCCTGTGCTGCCATGATGGCCCTGGCCTTTAAAAAAGGCAGGAAAATACTTTTATTTGGAAATGGAGGCAGTGCGGCAGATTGCCAGCATATTGCCGCTGAATTTGTCAACCGGTTCCAGATAGAAAGAAAACCGCTGCCAGCAATTGCGCTTACCACTGACACATCCATTATCACAAGTATCGGCAATGATTATGCCTTTGAAGATATATTTTTCAAACAAATCCAGGCGCTGGGGAACAAAGGAGATATTGCCCTTGGTATCTCAACTTCCGGCAATTCTCCCAACGTTATAAAAGCAGTAGAAGAAGCAAAGGACATCGGCCTTTCCATTATTGGTTTCTCAGGGAATAAGGGCAAATTAAAAGCCTTAAGTGATATCCCCTTTTGCGTTGATTCAGACACAACAGCAAGAATACAGGAAGTTCATATCCTGCTGGCTCACATCTTATGTGACCTGACAGAAAGGATTCTTTTCAATGAGTGATTCATTTAAACACCTGGATTACAGCAGGCTTAAAACCTATTCCATAAAGGACAGAATAAGCAAAGTTGATTGTAAAGACTTTTCAACGCCATGGAAAAAAGGCCAACTGTTTTCAGCTTTTCTTAACACCCTGCCATCAATCCTGGCAGGCAATGATCTTCGATACGTTATAAAAGCCATCAGCCTTGCTGCAAAAACCAAGAAACAGGTCTGTTTTGCCATGGGCGGCCATGTCATAAAAACAGGGATGTCTCCGATTATCATTGATCTGATGAAAAAAAATGTGTTTACCATGATCTCCATGAACGGATCCGGCATTATCCATGACCTTGAAACCGCCATGATGGGAAGAACCTCGGAAGATGTGGCCCAGTCCCTTGGTAACGGCAGCTTTGGCATGGCAAAAGAAACATCAAGTTTTCTCAACCAGGCCATTAAAAATGCAAAAATCCAATCCATGGGACTGGGAAGGGCTGTTGGGAACATGATACTTAAAGAAAACCTTGAGTTTAAAGATTTAAGTTTAACAGCATCAGGCGCTGCCCTTGATATCCCTGTAACCGTTCATGTGGCCATTGGCACAGATATCATCCACATGCACCCTGATTTTGATGCTGCCGCCTGTGGGGCGGCATCCCATTATGATTTCAAATGGTTTGCCTCAAATATTAGTAATTTAGAAAAAGGGGTATTTATTAATGCCGGCTCTGCCGTCATCATGCCTGAAGTCTTTCTAAAAGCCATCTCCCTGGTCAGAAACCTGGGCCACAGGCTTGATGATTTCACAACGGTCAATCTTGATTTCATCCGTCATTACCGGCCCATGACCAATGTGGTAAACCGCCCTACCCTTGGTAAAGGCAAAGGTTTCAGCATTGTCGGACACCATGAAATCCTGATCCCTCTTATTGCCGCAGGTGTGATTGAATCTCTCTGAAAAAATACAGCCTTGAAAATCTTCAATTAAATCCTTATATTAACGAGTTCAAATAAATAAAATAAAGATGAGGTCATTAAATGCCAATCTATGAATATAAATGCAAAGCTTGTGATAAAAAATTTGAAACCCTGGTTATGGGTGGTTCAACACCTGAATGTCCTTCTTGCAACAGCCAGGATCTGTCACGGCTGATGTCTGCCTGCGGGTTTATATCAAAATCATCCGGCCCTGGAGGTGAGACAACGGTTAAATCAGCTGGTTCATCTGCCTGCGGCAGCTGTTCCTCTTCCAATTGTTCTTCCTGCGGGAATGGATAAAATTTCATGAAAAAAAACATATGCATCGGTACCAGAGGAAGCCAACTGGCTTTATGGCAGGCTAATTTTATCAAATCTGAGATTGAGCATCTTTTCCCTGATCTTATTGTTGAATTAAAGATCATCAAAACAACCGGAGATATGATCACGGATCGGCCCCTTGCCATGGTGGGGGGCAAAGGGCTGTTTGTCAAGGAAATCGAAACAGCACTTTTAAACAATGATATTGATCTTGCTGTCCACAGCATGAAGGATATGCCAGGAGAGCTGCCTTGTGGCCTTATCATTGGCGCCATCCCAGAAAGAGAAAACCCCTTTGACGTTCTCATTTCAAAGGACAATAGCCTGTTAGCCGATTATAAAAAAGGGGCAAAAATCGGCACTTCAAGTCTCAGGCGTGCCTCCCAGATCAAACATATCCGGCCGGATGTAGAAATTGAATCAATCCGGGGCAACCTGGATACCAGAATTAAAAAACTCAAAGCCGGGGACTATGATGCCATTGTGCTTGCTGCAGCAGGCCTTCGCCGTCTGGGACAGGATAGCGAAATCACAGAATACCTGGATGAAACTATCATGATTCCAGCAGTGGGACAGGGCGCTCTTTGCATTGAGACAAGAAAAAATGACAGGGATATTGCAGCGATTATGAAAAAGCTGGATCATCATGACACTCGGATCTGTGTAACAGGCGAGCGTGCATTTTTAAAACAGATAGAAGGTTCCTGCCATATTCCAGTGGCCTGTTTTGGAAAAATTCAAGGCGGCAAAGTGATACTGACAGCCGTTGTTGCCTCAGAAAACGGCAAAAAATTAATTAAAGAGCAAATTATTTCCTCAATCAATAAGGTGGAACATTCTGGTAAGGCTCTTGCCGACCAGGTCCTTGAAAAAGGCGGAAGAAAAATATTGGAGCAATTGAATTCAAATGACAGATAAAACAGGCACTGTATATCTGATTGGTGCAGGCCCGGGTGATCCTGGCCTTTTAACAATCAAGGCAAAAGAATGCATAGAAACAGCAGATGTTGTGGTTTATGATTATCTTGCATCTCCTTTTTTACTTAATTATGCCAGAAGCGATGCCCAGATTATTTATGTGGGGAAAAAAGGCGGGGACCACACCCTTTCCCAGGATAAAATCAACCTGTTGCTGGTGGACAAGGCCAAGCAGGGGTTTGATGTGGCCAGGCTGAAAGGTGGTGATCCATTTGTATTCGGTCGGGGTGGTGAAGAGGCCCAGATGCTTTTAAGCCATGGGGTGTCCTATGAAGTGGTTCCAGGTGTTACCTCGGCAATTGCCGCACCTGCCTATGCAGGAATTCCTATAACCCACAGGGACCATACATCGTTTGTATCATTTATTACCGGTCATGAAGATCCCACAAAAAAAGATACCAGTATGCAATGGGATGTATATGCAAAATCCAATGCAACCCTTGTATTTTTAATGGGGGTTAAAAATCTTGAAAACATTGTAAAGAATCTGATTAAACACGGCAAACCATCAGACACCCCCATTGCCCTGGTAAGATGGGGCACCACAGCCAGGCAAAAAACCGTCACAGGAACCCTTGAAACAATCGTTGAGCGTGTTAAACAGGCCAAACTCAAATCCCCGGCCATTATTGTTATAGGTCATGTGGTATCTTTAAGGGAAGAACTGGCGTGGTTTGATAAAAGACCCTTATTTGGAAAACGCATTGTGATTACCAGGGCCCGGGCCCAGGCAAGTGACCTTGTGTCAAAGCTCTCCAAACTTGGAGCACAATGCATTGAAATTCCCACCATCCAAATCGTTCCGCCTGAAGATACAGCCCCTTTAAAAAAATCCATTGAAAATATAACGGATTATGACTGGCTTGTGTTTACCAGTGTCAACGGTGTGAAGTTCTTTTTTGATGTCTTATTTGATATGGGTCATGACGTGAGGGTATTGGGACACCTTAAATTTGCATGTATCGGTCCTGTGACAAAGGAACGGCTGAAAAGTTACGGCATTTTAAGTGATATCCTGCCAAAAACCTATAGAGCAGAAAGTGTGATTGAGGCATTTTCAACCGTTGAAATAAAAGATAAAAAAATATTACTGCCAAGGGCAAAGCAGGCCAGAACCATTCTGCCTGAAGAATTGACAAAAATGGGGGCTCAGGTTGATGATGTTGTTGCCTATGAAACCCAACTCAATTCTGATGGGAAAAAGGAGCTTATCTCGCTTTTAGACGACAATGAAATTGATGCCATAACCTTTACCAGTTCTTCCACTGTGTCCAATTTCATGTCCCTGCTTGAATCAAAAGATGCCAAAAAATTGTTAAAAAATGTTGTGACAGCCAGTATCGGGCCGATCACCTCAGATACAGCAAGATCTCTTGATATTGAACCTGACATTGAAGCAAAAGAGTATACCATTCAAGGACTTGTGAATTCATTGCTGGCATACTATGAAGGGAAATAAAAAATGATTGCCGGCAACCGCCCCATTAATTATCTTCGCATATCCGTCACTGACAGGTGTAATTTTAAATGCCTGTACTGTGTTCCATCTTCACCCTTTTCTGTGATTGCGTATGACAAGATTGCCAGCTATGAAGAGATCCTCAGAATTACCAGGCTTGCCTGTGAACTTGGTATAACAAAGGTCAGAATTACCGGGGGAGAACCTTTTGTCAGAAAGGATATCTTTTCATTCCTGGAACGTTTGTGTGCCATTGAAAGTCTTAAAGACATTTCCATTACCACAAATGGGTCATTGGTGACCCAAGAAAAAATAAAAAAACTCATCGCCCTTGGAATCAAACGGTTGAATTTCAGTCTTGATACCCTGGACCCGGTTAAATTTGCCAGGATAACCGGCCGGGATAGATTCCAGCAGGTCAGGGACTCTATTTTTTCCGCCCATGATCTGGGAATATCACCTGTAAAAATCAATACTGTCATTTTAAGGGGAATTAATGATGACGAGATTGAAGATCTGACAGCCTTGACAATAAACCATCCCTTTCATATCCGATTTATTGAATACATGCCCATGGGAGATTCAGCCGTTGAAAAACAACAACAGATATTAACTCGGGAAATTCAAGACAAAATAGAATCCAGGTTTGGAAAGCTTGTGCCTGTCAAACGCACTGCCAATGACGGCCCTGCAAAAAAATACCAGATTGA
>JAHJDU010000237.1 GCA_018812385.1 Pseudomonadota bacterium | reverse complement strand
TGCGAACTTCGTTGCCCTGATTTAGCAATACAAATCATAGAAGATCAGGAAGGGGAAAATGAAAGACAATAATAATATCAGGTTTGTCCAGGGAAACGAGGCCTGTGTGGAAGGTGCGATCTATGCCGGGATAGATTTTTTCGCAGGATACCCCATCACCCCGTCCACTGAAATTATGGAACATCTGGCGTACCGCCTTCCCCAAAAAGGCGGAAAATTCATCCAGATGGAAGATGAAATTGCATCCATGGGGGCCATTATTGGTGCCTCCCTCACTGGCCACAAGGTTATGACGGCCACCTCGGGCCCGGGATTTTCTCTTAAACAGGAAGCCCTGGGGTATGCCTGTATGGCGGAGATCCCCTGTGTAATTGCCAATGTACAGCGCGGAGGACCTTCAACAGGTAATCCCACCCATGTCAGCCAGGGAGATGTGAACCAGGTCAGATGGGGTACCCACGGCGACCATGCCATCATTGCACTCACTGCATCCAATCATCAGGATGTGTTCAAAATAACGGTTGAAGCCTTTAACATGGCTGAAACCTATAGAACCCCGGTGGTTATCCTTTTGGATGAAGTTATCGGCCATATGCGTGAAAAACTTGTGATTCCGGAACCTGGTGAAATTCCTGTGGTGGAACGTCTTAGAACTTCTGTCAAAAAAGGGGTGGATTATCATCCATATCTCCCCAGAGAAGACGGCAGGCTGCCCATGTCTGATTTTGGTGCAGAACACAAATATAATGTCACAGGCCTTTTCCACGACATGTGGGGATTTCCGAGCAATGACCCACAAGTTGTCAGCGAACTTCTGCGACACCTTGTGGACAAAATAGAAAACAATGTCAATGAGATCAACATGTATAAGGAATACTGGCTGGATGATGCTGAATATATCCTGATCTCTTATGGATCATCTGCAAGATCCGCCATTCACCTGGCAAAAAACAGGAGAGCACGAGGCATAAAGATTGGCGTTATTGAACTGCAGACCCTATGGCCCTTCCCTTCAGAGATGGTCAGGGAAAAATGCGCCAGGGCCAAAGCCATTATTGTGGTTGAAATGAACATGGGCCAGATCATCACCCAGGTTAAAAATGCCGTTGACAACCCGCGTAGTGTTTTTCTAGCCAACAGGATTGATGGAGAATTGATCTCACCAACCGACATCAAAAGCATTTTGAGAATGATCCAGGGGAAAGGAGTGTAACATGACAGAAAAACCATTTAATTTTAAAGACTATATTCGACCGCGGTTCTTTCCCCATATGTGGTGTCCCGGCTGTGGCCACGGGATCGTTTTGGGATCTTTATTGCGGGCAGTCCATGAACTGGGTCTTAATAAAAATGAAATCGTAATAACTTCCGGTATTGGCTGTTCATCCAGGATTTCAGGATATGTTGATTTTCATTCCCTTCACACCATACATGGACGTGCTCTGACCTTTGCAACGGGAGTAAAACTTTCCAAGCCCAGCTTAAAGGCCATTGTTCCCATGGGAGATGGTGATGCCCTTGCCATTGGCGGCAACCATTTTATCCATGCAGCCAGAAGAAACATTGACATCACTGCCATTGTAATGAACAACAGGATTTATGGCATGACGGGCGGCCAGTTTTCTCCCTTGTCCGGCAGCGGTAAAAAAGCAACCACCGCCCCCTACTTAACCATTGACAGAGATTTTGATGTGGTAGAACTGGCTAAAAGCGCCGGTGCAACCTTTGTTGCCAGATCAACAGTATTCCATGCCAATGAATGTAAAGACCTCATCAAAAAAGGCATCTCCCATAAAGGATTTTCCGTTGTAGAAATCCTGACACAATGTCCGACCTATTATGGAAGGAAAAATAAAGAAGGGGACGCTGTCCAGATGATGGAAGGCTATAAAACCAATACTACAAAGATTGGATCCAAAAAATTGGAAAAAAATCCCAATTTAATCCAACGGGGAATTTTTGTTGAAAACACAGATGTCCCTGAATACTGCGAAGCCTATGATGAAATTATCAAAACAGCAATGAAAGGAAAATCATAATGGAACGGACAAGATTGGTTTTTTCAGGTTCAGGAGGGCAAGGCGTTATAACAGCCGCCATAATCCTTGCCACTGCTGCAGTCCTTTTTGAAAATAAAAATGCCATTCAATCCCAAGGTTATGGCGCAGCAGCAAGAGGAGGTGCCACCAGAACTGATATCATCATTGACGATTCTGAAATATTTTTTCCAAAAGTGATTCAGCCTAATATACTGGTCAGTCTGACCCAGGAAAGCTATAACAAATTTGCTCCTATCAT
>JAHJDU010000236.1 GCA_018812385.1 Pseudomonadota bacterium | reverse complement strand
GTCACCATCATTGAATCTAAAAGTATCCATGATTACCTCCAACAACTTGACAATATGGGCGAAGATGTAATCGAGTATGCATCAATTTATGGATACTCATTAAGCGAAACAGAATCCAGAAATCAAATCTTTGAATATCCCCCCTATGATTATGATGTAACAAAAAAAAATACAAATCTGGATCATCATTTAACTTGAATATTTGCCACTTTTAGAAAAAGAACAAATATTGAGTTTTCGCTATATACGAGTATTCAGCGGGAATGCCAGGATTGGCATTCCCGCTGAATAGCAATTTATCGAAAGATATTTCCAGTCTGGATGACCGCATCCTTGTTCTTCCCACTGAAGTGTCCAAGGTGTATATGGATGAAAAAAAGCGGTTCGTTTAAACAGCTTGATGTTAAAAATGAAGTCTTTTTGTCAGGCTTTTTTTAACATCTTCATCCCTGTAAGACAGCACATTGACAGGAGATCTTTTAAAAACTTTTTCAGCAACAGATCCCATAATAATATTTTCCAGATTGCCACGCCCCCTTGTTCCCATGACAACAAGATCAGGCGATTCTTTAATGATGACCTTTAAAATTTCATCAACAGGATTTCCAATCTTGAACATGACCGTAACCTTATCCTTGTCAATTTCAGCCCCATCTGCCATTTTGTTGAGTTTTTGTTTTCTTTCCTTGCGGATCTCTTCAACATAGTGTTCTGAATCAACATCATAACCCATGGAAACAATGGTTTTCACTGATTCAATATCCCTTGAATTGATGATACTTAAAACAATAAGACTGGCATCATGCTTCAAGGCCATTTGCACTGCACAATTAAAAACACCTTGTGAATAATCTGTAAATGCAAGGGGAACAAGAATTTTTTTAAAATTATCCAATGACTTTCTCCTTTAAGAATGATTAAACACCACCAAAGGCTTCTTTGGCTGTCTTGCCTCTCCTTGAGGAATTCTCGGTCTCTGCAAAAGATAGAGGATACCGAAAATGATCAAAGCAACGGGATAAACATAATACCGCTGATCATGGGGTAGTCCAACCAGAGATGCAATGGCATCAGGCCTCATGGCACAAATGGTAACACTTAAAAACAAGGGTATTTCCCATATCCTGTTTCTTGCCACAAACCATCCCTGGGTTGCCGAGGCAAAGGCAAAATTTCCAATGCACGCCATGACAAAAATCAGTATCCCCTGGGACCAGGATGTAATTTCATGCAGGATCAAATCAGAATTGAATATGAACATAAATGGCAGGATTGCCGTTCGTATGTCATACATGAATCCCTGTATGCCCGTGGCAATGGGCGGCGATTTTGCAATGGCTGCTGCTGCATAGGCGGCAAGCCCGACAGGCGGCGTATCATCTGCAAGAATTCCAAAATAAAAGCAGAACAGATGGGCACTCATTAACGGCACAAACCATTCCTGGGCACCGGCTATGGATACGATTGCAGGGGCTGTCAATGATGCCATGACAATATAGGTTGCTGTTGTGGGCAGCCCCATTCCAATAATCAGACTTGCAAAGGCTGTGATGACCAGCATGAGATAAATATTGCCCATGGAGACCACATCAATGATTTCTGTAATAAGTCCTCCCAGCCCAAGTGATACAACTCCGACAATGATGCCGGCTGCTGCAGTTGCAAGAGCCACGGAAACCATATTGCGGGCACCTGATGCAAAGGCTGCAAAAATATCAAAAATTGCTTTTTTAATTGCAGGACCAATGGGTTTTTTAGCTATATATGCCTTGATCGGTTCCTGAAACAGCATAATCAATCCCATCAACCAGATGGCATGAAATGCAGCCAGTTCAGGAGAGTGTCTCACCACAACCAGTTCATAAAGCAGCAATGCAATGGGGATCATAAAATGAAGCCCGCTTAAAAGGGTCTTAAAAAACACAGGGAGTTCGTATCTCGGCATCCCCCTTAACCCCAGTTTGGATGCTTCAATGTGGACAATATAAAACAATGCGGCATAAGAGGCAAACGCGGGGATGGCTGCGGCCTTAATCACCTCTACATAGGGCACATTTACATATTCGGCTATGATAAATGCTGCGGCTCCCATAATGGGCGGTGCCAGCTGTCCGTCCGTACTGGCTGCAACTTCTATGGCAGCAGCCTTGGTGGCTGGATAACCCACTTTTTTCATCATGGGTATGGTAAATGTTCCTGTTGTAACGATATTGGCAATACTGGAACCTGATACCATTCCCGTAAGTCCGCTTCCAAGTATGGCAGCCTTTGCAGGACCGCCCTTGAAACCTCCTAAAAGACTCAAGGCAAGCTGAATAAAATATTTCCCTGCCCCGGCCTTATCCAGCATAGCGCCAAAAAGCACAAACAGAAAAACAATGGTGGCTGAAACATCCAGGGGAATACCAAAAATACCTTCAGTGGACATGGTCATCTGTCCCACAAACCGGTTTAATGACACGCCCTTAAAGGCAAGAACATCCGGCATATGGGGTCCCAAAAAGGCATAAGCACAAAAAAAGATGGCGATAATGGGCAGTGCCGGTCCAATAACCCTTCTGGCCGCCTCAAGAAGCAGGATCGTCAAAAGGATGCCAATGACAATATCCCTTTGAATCGGCGAACCATACCGCGTGGTAATTCCTTCAAAATCCAGCACAATATAAAGAGCTGCAAAGCAGGCAACAATGGCAATAATATAATCAAAAAAAGGGATTCTGTCTGTGACAGACAGAAAGTTCAGCCCAAATCTTTTTTTCCTAAATATCGGGAAATTTAAAAAAACAATCAATAACGCAAACCCAAGATGGATCGACCGGATATAGGTAGAGTCAAGTATCAGCCAGCTGGCTATGGACAACTGAAACAAGCTCCAGGTAACTGCAATGAAGGGAATCACCCATTTTTCAAACCCCAGGGGTTTTCTTGATATTCCTTCTTCTTCCTCTGCCATTTTCCTGGCAAGTTCCAAACCATCATCAATTTCTTGAATTTCTGTATCGCTCATAATCTTCACCCAATTGAGGATGGCAGTGGAAAAGGCATATCACTCACACGTCTTTTCCACTGCCAATACATTTAAACACCGTTTAGAAAAATCTAACTATTTCAAGCCTGCTTCTTTGTAGTACTTCATAGCACCCGGATGAAAGGGTGCGGAAAGACCAGTTAGCATTGCTTCTTTGGTGAGACCGGCATAGGCAGGATGCAATTTTGAAAATGCTTCAAAATTCTCAAACACTTCTTTTGTAATGGCATAAACCACTTTATCAGGTACTTTTGCTGATGTAACAAATGTTGCTTTCACACCGAATGTTGGGACGGCAGCTTCAGTATTTGCAGCACCTGTATAATTTGACATCAATGTTTCAGCCTTGGCATAATATGGATATTTTGCCAAAAGACTCTCAATATTTAAGATAGGAACAAATTTAATCTTGCGGGTTCCTGAAGTGGCTTCCAAATAGTAGCCTGAAGGATGTCCGACCGTATAGAAGGCCGCATCAATTCTGCCGTCCTGAATCAGTCCGGGGGCTTCGGCAGCTTTTAAACTTTCTGCATGAAAATCTGTCTCCCAGTTCAATCCATTGGCTTCCAGAGCGTCTATGGCATTCTGACGATACCCTGATCCAAGGTTTCCAATATTGACCCTTTTCCCTTTGAGGTCGGCAAGACTGTTAATGTTGGAATCTACAGCCGCAATAAGATCAACTGTTTCTGCATGGATGGAAAACACGGCGCGCAGATCTTTCTGAGGGCCTTTATCTTTCCAGTCCGCAATCCCTTTTACTGCCTGGTACTGGCGATCTGACTGGGCCACACCAAAATCCAGGTCCCCGGCTAAAATTGCATTGATATTAAAAACAGATCCACCAGTAGATTCAACTGTGCAGCGGATGCCATATTCTTTTCGTTTTTGGTTAACGATCTTGGCAATCGCACCACCGGTTGGGTAATATACACCTGTAATCCCACCTGTTCCAATGGTCACAAAAGTTGTTTCTGCCTGACTTTCCGTTGCGGCCGATCCCAGAAAAAGAACCATTCCAAATAAAACAGCTGTTGTTAAAATTAATGCTTTTTTCATCTTAACCTCCT
>JAHJDU010000235.1 GCA_018812385.1 Pseudomonadota bacterium | reverse complement strand
GATCAACGTCAGTTATTCAACCAGACGAGGAGCAAACAGTATGAGTATTATTAGCATTTTGCAGGCTATTATCCTTTGGCTGAGTAAATATGGTAACATATGTGGAAAAGTATGACCCGGCAGTAGTTAAAAGAGAGATGAGTAACAGAAAAATTTATCTATATGATAACGGAATTGCCTCTGCTATCCGGTACGCTTTTTCCGAAGACCGGGGTAAATTCCTTGAAAATCTTGTTTTTACTGGGATTCGTAATACTACAGAAGCTATTTTCTTTTTAAAAAATGGTTATGAATGTGATTTTGTAGTTTTCCCAGAATCTGATAAACCAGTTCTTATCCAGGTCACAGAAACCTTACACCAGGATAATTTCCGTCGGGAGATTAATGGGTTGGAAAAAGCCAGAAAAAAAATTAAAAATAGCAGAAGCTTATTGATAACTGGGAACATAGCGGTTCCCTCTGATATGTTCCCGGAATGGGTTGAGGTAATAACTGCATATGAGTGGTTGTTAAAACAAAAACATTCTGAATGATCTGCATGCAGTTCAGGAAGATCCATTACGTTTTTTAAAAGCATATTCATCAACAGGCGTAATTATTGATGAAGCCCAAAAGCTTCCCGAACTCTTTTCTTATCTTCAAGGAATTGTTGATGAGTCTAAACAGATGGGAAAGTTCATTTTAACAGGTTCCCAGAATTTTCTTCTACTGGAAAAAATTACTCAATCTCTTGCTGGTAGAGTTGCCGTGTTACATTTATTGCCATTTGGACTCTGTGAACTTGAACAAGCAGGACATACTCAAGAAAGCCTGGATAAAATTCTTTTTACCGGCTCCTACCCTGTCCTCTATGACAGGAATATAGAACCACAGGATTATTATCCTTCCTATATCCAGACTTACATTGAGCGTGATGTCAGAAGTATAAAAAACATTGGCAACCTCAGTACTTTTCAAAGATTTATCAAATTATGTGCTGGAAGAACAGGGCAATTGATCAATTTTTCAAGTATTGGAAACGAGCTTGGCATAAATTATAAGACGGTTTCTTCGTGGATATCGATTCTTGAAGCCAGCTTTATTGTCTATCTTCTAAAACCTCATTAAAAAAACTTTAGCAAGCGCTTAGTAAAACAGAGCAAGCTTTACTTTTTTGACACAGGCTTATTATGTTCTCTGCTCGACATTCAGAACCCTGTTCAACTGAATTCTCATTATCTTCGCGGTAACATTTTCGAATCATATATCGTTACGGAGTATATCAAAATGCGGTATCATGCCGGTTTAGTTCCCAATGCTTTTTTTTGGAGAGATAATACTGGGCATGAGATTGATTTGCTGCTTGAAGAAGGAGAAAATCTCAAAGCAATTGAAATAAAATCCGGGGAAACAATCAATCCCGATTTTTTTAAAGGATTAAATTATTTTGGAAACCTGAGTGCGCCTTCAAAAGAAAACCAATTTTTAATATCTGGTGGATTAAAAAATTATAGAAGAACAGCAGCAAAAGTGTTGAGCTGGAAAAATATAGGAGCAAAGATAGTCAGTTAAAGTAAATTAAGGTGGCGATCTTCCTTCCCAACCTGCCCCAGTTCCCTGAAAGCCTTTTTAGGCGGACTTCTTGGAAAAATCCCCAAGGCAGACCGGCATGAGCCCGGACATATCATGTTTGATGATATGGTGGCCCAGTCAAAACCCGTTGTGCCCCAGGTAGCCATTGACCCTGAAAACGACACTGCCATCATGCTCTATACCGGAGGCACCACAGGCGTACCTAAGGGAGCAGAGCTGACCCATACCAATTTTACCTATGATGTCATGGCTGGATTTGAATATATCCGCATCACCCAGGGAGAGGGAAAACCCCACAGACAGAGAAACCCGGAAGATCGGGTCCATCGACTTTCCCCTACCAGGCACGGATATCAAAATCCTGAGTTTGACTGATCCCACAAAGGAACTGCCCCAGGGGGACATCAAGGCAAGTCTTGACGTCCCCCTCATCCTCTGATAAATCCTGATACTATAAATTTCCAATTTTTTCTATAAAAAAGGAGCAGCCCATGAATAGTTTTATGAAATATCTTGTGATCCTGGTGAGTGCATTTATCTGCTTTAATACTGCAAATGCTGCTAAAAAAGAGATCAGCATCATTCACACAAATGATCTTCATTCCCATTTTTTGGGGTTTTCTCCCAACCAGGATTATACACCTGAAACCGTCCTGGATGATGATACCCTTGGCGGGTGGGCACGAATCTCAACAATGATCAAAAAGATCAAAGATCAAAGTAATGGCCCGGTCCTGGTCCTGGATGGAGGAGATTTCCTCATGGGCTCTTTCTTTCATGTGCTGGCCAGGGAAAAAGCATTTGAAATCGAGCTGCTTGGGAAAATGGGTTATGATGCTGTCACCCTTGGAAATCACGAATTTGATCTAAAACCCAAGGGGCTTGCCCAGATCCTTGATGCTGCCCAAAAACAAGACAATCAGCCTGCCATTCTCTCGTCCAATATGGTTTTCAGTAAAGAAAGCCCTGATGATGATTCCCTTGAACAGGCATATTTAAAAGGACTTATAACCCCCTATACCATTATAGAAAAGGATGGAATCAAATTCGGGATATTCGGGCTCATGGGGCTGGACGCAGCTGAAAAAGCTCCATTTTCAAAACCCGTGTCATTCAGTGATCCTGTTGTGGCTGCACAAAAAATGGTAGAGACCCTTAAGGGTAAGGCTGACATTATTATCTGCCTGTCCCATGGCGGCCTGAACCAGAACAGGGAAAAATCAGAAGATGAGCTCCTGGCACAAAAAGTGGACGGCATTGATGTGATCATCAGTGGTCATACCCACACAAAAATGGAAACCCCGATTACCATAAACAACACCCTGATTGTTCAGGCCTGGGAGTATGGCAAGCAGATTGGCCACATCAAGCTTGCCCTTGAAAACCAGAAGGTCCGGGTGTCAGATTATAAGGTCATACAAATTGATGACCGTATCCCCGGTGATCCTGAAATTTCAGATCTCATTCGCGCCTATGAATATCAGATTAATCAAAAATTTTTAAAGAACCATGGATTGTCCTTCAGAAAAACTGTGGCACAGACCGGTTTTGATCTGGAGCTTAAAGAGGAAGAATCGCCTTTAGGAAACTTTCTGGCAGATTCCATACACTTTGTCATAAAGAAATATTCAGAAGATTTTAACCCCTTTGCCGATGTTGCCATTATTTCAAACGGTGTGATCCGGGATAATCTTTTAAAAGGGAAAACAAACATCATCCAGGCCTGTGATCTTTTCAGGTCTGTCCCCCTTGGTATCGGCCTGGACGGAAGTTTGGGGTATCCTTTGATTTCAATGTACATCACGCCATTGGAACTGAAAAAAGGGTTTGAAATCCTCACCAGCATCTATCCTGCAAAAGGTTCTGATTACTTTTTACAGATAGCCGGTGCTAAAGTGATCTATAACCCCAAGCGGATCATGTTTGACCGGGTTACGGATATCTGGACCGGGGATGAGGAAAGCGGTTATAAAAAACTTGATTTTTCCAAGGCAAATAAATCCCTCATCCGGGTGACTGCAGATATTTACAATTCCACATTTTTGAAAATCATTGGCGGCTACACATATAATATACTGGAAATCATACCCAAGGATAAAAACGGTACCCCCATTGAAAATTTGTCATCGGCTGTAATTGATGGGGACAGGAACCAGGATGGTATTCAAGAACTCAAGGAATGGAAAGCCCCCTTTGAATATTTAGGCAGTTTTGAAGATGCCAACAATGACGGCATACCGGAATTCCCTGCAAAGTACAGCAAAAAACTTGGCAGGATCATTGCGGAACCGTCCTTAAACCCTGTCAACCTCGTGAGAAACGGCACCTGGGTAACCTGGGCAGCAGTGGGTGTACTGGTGTTTGGCCTTTGCATTGTCCTGGCATTGTTGTGGTTTATTCTTAAAAAATTTAAGGGAAAAAGCAAATTATGAAAATACGAAAACCGACCCAGGAAATCCACAGCAAGGTATCAGGCCTGCTAAATTCAGCATTTCCTAAAAGCAAATACGAAGCAGGGCTGGTGGAACAATTCCATGGCAAAGAATAAACTTCACAAATACGAACGTGTCAAACATCTGCCCAACGTGACTTTTTCCGTATTCGGCGAGCCAGGGTTATCTTGCACATACCCTTGGTACCAGGAACGTTACAAGGGTATGGAAAGGATTCTCGAGCTGGGTTGCGGCAAAGGAGAGTATAGCCTTGCATTTGCCGCTGCCAATCCTCTCAAACTTTATGTGGGAATCGACTATAAGAGTCATCGCATATGTGTCGGTGCCGAAAAAGCCCTTGAACAGGGCCTTGAAAATGTCCTTTTCCTTCGTGCGCGGATTGAGCGTATCAAAGAGTTCTTTCTAGAACAGTCGATACACGACATCTGGCTCACCTTTCCTGACCCGCATCTAAAAAATCGGGAAATCAAATCCAGGTTGTCTGCCGCCCCATTTTTAGATGTATATGCGCACTTGCTCGTCCCCAAAGGTATCGTGCATTTAAAAACTGACAATGACCTGCTCTATAAGTATACCTGGGATTCCGTTAAAAAATGGGGCGGGCACGTGGTCGCAGCGTCAGATAATATTCATGGGATCGATTGCAGCGGGATTGGTGGCAGTGACATCGTTTCCACCTTTGAGAACACGGCCCTGTCAAAGGGATTGACCATCAAATACATGGCATTCACGCTCTGATATAGATTTAAAACTATATCGGTTTTGTTTTGGGTTCTTTTGATTGACTCGTAATTGGCAGGCCTCCAAATCATTTGTACATAACCGGGAGCATCCCATCAAAAATTGATAAAGACCACCTGTCCCTTAAGTTCAGAAAGAGTCCAGGTTTTACCCTGTCGGTCTACCAGAGAAAAATCTGATGCGGGTTCGCCAACCTTTAAAAAAGTTGGCCCCTGTCCACAGGCAAGAATAAAAAGGGGCAGGCTAAATACCAGGGTTAAACGTAACAGTCTTTTCATATTGTTTGATTTCCTCCGGGATTTAATACGTAAGAGCCGGCCTTAAATGCTGTCAGCCTGTTTGTAATATGATTAATTCGAATAATTTGCACGTATTTCCGATTGAATCAATTGATATAATTGTTCACGACCAAAGGGTTCAAGTGGTTTCCCATTGACAAAAAAACCTGGTGTTTTTCGAACATTAAGCGTTTTAGCATCCGCCAGATCCTGCTCAATGAGCTTTAAAATTGCCGGATCATTCATATCTTTTTTGATTTTTTCCAAATCAAGTCCAGCCTCTGGAAGAAATTGCCATATTTTTTCCGGTTGCGGGTTATGGTGACTTGCCCAATAGGACTGGGATTTAAACATCACATCCAGCGTCTCCCAATATTTCCCCTGCTTTTTAGCGGCCTCAAGAATTTTCACAAAGTAATCTGCACCATCATGAAAAGGAGCATATCGAATCACAAGTTTTACTTTGCCGGGATTGGCTTTCATCATTTGCTTGACAAAGGGTGAAAAAACGGCGCAAGTTTCACAGGCCGGGTCCATAAATTCAATAAGAAAGACTTTTGCATCATCGCTGCCAAGTGTCTGGGAATGATCTCTTACAAAAGTCGACGCATTGTTTTGGGCCATAAAGTCATACATCCGGGACTGTTGATTTTTATAGTATAAACTGGTTGCCACAAATAGACCGATCAATACAAGGCATGTGCCTGCAAATATTTTATATTTCATTTAAGAACTCCTTCTCTTTAAGAAAATTAAAAGTGTTATAATTATTGAAAACGAAATCAAAGAAAGCATGGGAATTGTCAAAAACCCAAACAGATCTATGTATTTTTCTGTACATGAAACCCCTTTACTGCATGGCTGAAGATCCTGTGGAATAATTCCGGAATACAGTAAATTATGGTAAAAGGCGATTATCCAGCCTGCAATTGCCAAAGGCAGCGAATACCTCACAACTCGTTTGTCAAAAGGGAAAAGACCAGTGGCCAGGATAATAACCAGAGGGAACAAACAGATTCTTTGGTACCAACACAAAACACAGGGTGCAAACTCCATGACATGACTGAAAAATATACTTCCCAGGGTTGACACACTGACTAAAATCCAGGCTGAAAAAAGAATAATCCAGTATTTATCGGACAATTGATTTGTTTGTGACATTTTAAAATCTTTCAAATTATATTTTTTTTCTTGTGATCAAAGCCTTTATCACTACATATCAGTCTTGATAAAGGCTCATAGACAAAAGCAAGATGATTATCGAACTTATCTGCTTATATTCACTAAAGGAAAGGCTATTTGTTAACACAGAAAGGACTGGGTTAAGGTGTAGATGGGAATGGATTGTCTTGTTTTATACTGAACAAAAACAGGCCTTAATGTTCTATTATTCCGAGGCCTTGGACCTGTATACGCAAAATTAATTGAATGTATTTGAAAACCAGGGTTTTGAGGGATTAAAAAAGGGTTCATCTCAAATGAACGTTCCTTTTTTTTGCAGCAAGAATCCTTTTTATTTGAAGTTTCAGAAAGTATCGGCCCACAGTGAGAATTATTTGCACAGTTTGAAATTACTGTTTCAGTCTTTGAAGAAAGCGGGCTTGTTATGCAGCATAGACTACATCCTGAATCATCACATTTTATGCCAGTGTAAGCAGTTCCGGAAATAATAAGCCACGAAAAAAGAATTGACCAAAGTACGCTTTTACATATCGTTTTCATTTTAGACTTCAAATACCCTATATCGATATATTTTGTCAAGAAATTCATAATAGTTATGGGATTTATCATGCCCAAAACAGCTAACATAATTTTGAAAATAGAGAACCTCTGATGGCTTTGGCAGCTCCGTATGATATCAGATCCGGTGGCCATGGAATTATTTTCCTGCCCATAAAAAACATCTGCGTCCTTTGGGTTTCTTTTTCACAGATCATTTCTACAATGGCCCTATGAATCCCAAGAAAATTGCTGCTAAACAACGAGCAATACCCGTTCCGATTCATAGGTCACCTGTTTTGCTGACAAGGGATCTTTGAATCGAATCCTTCTGGCAAGAAGCTGGAGCGGGGCTGCAAACATCCTTTTTTGTTCCGGCAGGAGTTCAGGATAATACCGGTCGTTGAGGATGGGAAATCCTAATCCGCTGAGATGCAGCCGCAGCTGATGCTTTTTGCCTGTTATCGGGCTTAATTGAAAAAGCGCTCTATTTTCCCATGACCGCACAAAGACTATTTTTGAGATGGCATTGGGTTTACCCGGGGCAATTTTCATCCTGAACCACGGGTCTCCCCTGACTATCCTGTTTTCCACTGTCCATGTTCTTTTCTCCGGGGCGCAGGGATATTTTGTCACTGCGTCATAGGTTTTTTCAACCTCCCCTTTCATGAACAGTTCCTGGTACCTGCCCCTGGTTTTTTTGTTCATTGAAAACAGAACAAGTCCTGCCGTTTCCCGGTCGATCCTGTTGATGGGCGAAAGATCATTGTTATTGGTTCTTTTTTTAAGACGGTGAAGCAGACACTCGTTCACATAAGGTCCCCCGGGCGTTACTGGAAGAAAGTGGGGTTTACAGGCCACAAGCAGTTCTTCATTGCAGAAGAGGATTCTTTCCGTGAAGGGAATGATGGATTCCGCTTCCATTTCTCTGAAATAATGGAGTTTTTTTAAGGGTATGTAGGGTGTGTCTTGAGATATTGGATCTCCTTTTTCCGTCAGGACCTTTCCTGCATCGATCCTGGCTTCCCAGATTTCCCTGTCAATGAAAGGGAATCGGGTTGTTAAAAAATCCAGAACAGAGGGATAGGGCTTTTCAATCTTCGGCATAACAACTATGGAGTGATATTCAGAAATTACCATTTTGGAAATCCTCATTTAAGTTTAAGCAAAAGCTATAACAAAACCCGGACCTTGTCACAACCCGATAATGGAACCCCCAAAAAGGGCACTCAACGATTTTCTGCAACCCATACCCCTCCTACAACGATCACCCCAGATTTACCTATTGACAATCCAGTTAAAACTTACTAAGGATTTAAAAATAATCAACAAACCATGACAAAGCAAAATCTGTGGAGGCGGATTCGCTTTTATGCCAAATGGTTTTTTCAAAGTTAAGCGTATTGATGACCTGGATGCCAAAAAAACTTTCCCTGACCTGTTCCGTGAGCTGGGAAAAGGATTTCTGGTCTGCTCTATGCCGGGGATGCATTTTTTCCCAGGTATTTGGTGAAAAGGAATAAAAATGGCATATTTATTGCTGGCTTTGGCTGAAGTGGAAATCGTGGTTCCTCAATCGCTGCATTTTACTATAATTATGTACATATAACACCCAACAGGAAAGGAGAGAAAAAAATGAACGCTGATGCAATAAAATCACAAAAAGAACCTGATTATGTTGTTATCGAGACAGGCAAGACATCTCTAAGAGATCTCTATACCAAGGAAGACTGGATGGCGGTCTGGATGGGGTTTTTTCTACTCATTGTGGGCATGATCATTTTTCTGCCTAATCCCCCGGCAAAGATGAACGAAAATCTGGCTAAGT
>JAHJDU010000234.1 GCA_018812385.1 Pseudomonadota bacterium | reverse complement strand
TATGAATTATACAAATATTGCTATGACAAATATAACAGAAACTTTTACTAAGAATGTAACTTTTTCAGATGAAATAATTTTATCTGCCAATAAGAATATTTATCTTGGAAGTAATAGAGCATATTCAAATACAACTTGCTACATAATTAAAGGAAGTTCTGCAACGTTTGAGGTGTGTTAAAGATGAATAAATATAGACCTTTTATAATAATTGGATTGTTTGTTTTAGTTTGTGGAGGAATAATTGTAACAGGAGAAACATTAAATGTCCAAGCAATTAATCCTTTGAATTTATTGGGGATTACTTTACAGGTTGGTGATGAATTAATTGAATACCAAAATAAATGGTTATCTTCTTATGAAACTTTAGGATTTGATACTATCGACGGAGATATAGATTTTGGAGAATATGCTCAACCGCCTTGAAGACAAACCTGGCAGTGCAATGATACCTTTGTTACAGGAACAACATGTTGAAAAAGATTGGTAATGGTATGAATTTAAAAAGCATTTTTTTTGCCGCATTGGTGTTGGTGGCTATTTTGCCGGCCACAGGCTTTTGCTTTGATGTCACTGCCAATGTTGACAAGACAAAGATCTCCAGGGAAGACTCTGTTTTTTTACAGGTTGTGGTCAGCGGCGGTAAAGCTGATCTGGATCTTTCCATGATCAAGGATTTTAAAGTGATATCCCGGGGTTCCTCTTCAAGCTATAATTATATTAATGGTAAATCCGAAAGAAAGGCAATTTATCAATATGTTCTGATCCCTTTGACAAAAGGGGCCTTAAAAATTCCTGCCATAAAGGCTGTCATGGATGGTCAGACCGCTTTTACAAAGCAAATTGTCATCCATGTAACAGACCAGGTTGTGAAACCTGATGATGTCAAGGAATTGTTTGCCACAGCAGAGGTGTCAAAACCCCGCCTTTTTGTGGGTGAGCAGACGGTCTTCTCTTTAAAGTTTTTTACCTCAAAAAGATTGTCAGGTTTAGGGTTTGAAAAGCCGCCTGAGTTTAACGGGTTTTCATCAAAGCCATTTGAAAAGGAAAAAAATTATACCCAGAACATCAATGGGGTTCTTTATCACGTGACCCAGGTTGATTATATCATTATTCCTGCAAATCCTGGAACATTCAATATTGATCCTGCTGTTCTGATTGCCAGGGTAATTGTAGAATCAAAGCGGGATTCGCGGTTTGACTCTTTTTTTAATGACTCCTTTTTTTCTCCTAACAATTTTAAGCCTGTAAGGGTGGTTTCAAACCCCTTGAAAATTGAAGTCAATCCTGTCCCCCAATACCAGGGTGACGATAAATTTTCAGGGCTTGTGGGCCGTTTTGATATTAAAGCAGATATTGACAAAACAAGCCTTAAAGCAGGGGAGTCGGCAACACTCACCATAAAAATTTCAGGATCAGGAAATATCATGGATGCAAGTCTTCCTGCAATAGACCTGGATCAGGATGCGTTTAAGGTTTATGATGACAACCCCGTTGAAACCATTCATTTAACAGACACGGGATATGAGGGTTTTAAAGTATTCAAGAAAGCCATTGTTCCTGTCAATCCCGGCAAATTTTTCATCAACCCGGTATCACTGGTTTATTTTGATGTGGATCAAAAGGATTTTCAAAGGATTTCAACAGAAACAATCTTTCTGGATGTCACCCCGTCAGAAGAAATGCACCTGGCCGCAAATCCATTGAACCACACAACGAGTAAAGCGATTGTAAAAGAAGAGGTTTCCCTTGTTAATAAGGATATCCTGGAAATAAAAGAAGGGCTGGATGTATTGGAGAACTGGCGGGAAATAAATCCTTTATTCTTTTTTTTATTTCTGTCAATCCCGGCAATTTTATTTTCAGGGGTTAAATTGGTTACCCTTGCTGTAAAAAAGGATTTATCCATTGAAAAGATAATGGAAGAAAAGGCAAGACATCATTTAAAACAGGCTGGGAAAATAGACCCTGAGGATAAAGATTTTTTAGGGCATCTTTATTCAAGCCTGGTGGCGCTGATTTTTGCCAAGGGGAAAAAGAAAGGGGAGACCGTTACAATAACAGAAACCCGGATGATTTTAACAGATGCCAATGTGGATGACACCCAGATAGACCAGATCACCCATCTTCTTGAAACCATTGAATCTATTCGATTCGGCAAGGAGAAAATAGATAAAAATAAGGCAAAGGCTTTTTTGTCAAAGATAAAGCAGATGATGAAACTGCTTTGTCTTGCAGTGGTCTTTCTGGGAATTTTTTCTGGTGTTCCGCAAAGGGCAATGGCCAACTCTGCGGCCATATTCATGGACGGGATAAAAAAATATAATGAAGGTGATTTCAAGCTGGCAGCCATAAAGTTTGAAGCCCTTGCAAAAAGCAATATTAGAAACCCCTATCTTTATTATAATATCGCAAATGCCTATCTGAAAGCCAATGATATCGGCCATGCTATTTTATGGTATGAAAGGGCAAAGATTCTGGCCCCTAATGATCCAGACCTGAAATTCAACCTTGAGTATGCCAACACCCTTGTGAAAGATAAAAAAGAAGATACAATGAATATCATGGATGTCCTTTTTTTCTGGGACAATTTAATTCCTTTAAAAACAATTCAGATTGCAGCTATTTTCTTTTCTTTTGTCTTTTTCACCTGGGCTGCCATTAGAAGTGTGAAAAAACAAAAAGTTCTTTCAGGTATGGGTATTCTCCTGATATCCATATTTGTTCTGGTCACAGCTATTACCTGCATGAATTATTATAAACAATCTGCAAGGCAGACTGCAGTCATTGTGCAGGAGCAAGTTGCGGTACGTTCAGGTGTGACAGACACTTCTACAAAACTATTCAGTCTTCACGCCGGAACCAGGGTAAGTGTTGAAGAGACAAAAGAGGGATATTTAAAAATACTGTTTTCAAAAGGCAAGGTTGGGTGGGTAAAAACAAAGGAAGCGGTTATTATATAGGTAAATAATTAGGAGGCACAATGTTAACAAAAGCATTTATTCCATACAAAGGATATTATTCCACCCCTTTTATAAGGTGGCAGGGCAGTCTTGCCAATGAGAACTCCATTACACTTGGGGCTCAAACTTCAAAAAGGTGGCTTGCAACAAAGGATTTTGACCCAAAGATTTTTGATTACCTGATGCTGGGGGTTACCATTGGACAGCCCGGCCTTTTTTACGGCGGTCCCTGGGCATCAGGACTTATCGGCTCCACAGAAACGGCCGGCCTACTCATAAGCCAGGCCTGTTCAACCTCAGCCACAGGTATATTCCAATCTGCCATGGGTGTGGAAAATGGAGCCTATGAAACGGTTTATAATCTTTATACGGATCGCTGTTCCAATGGACCCCACACAATCTGGCCAAATCCCAAAGGCCCGGGTGGACAGGTTATTTCAGAAAACTGGGTCATGGATCATTTTGGCAATGACCCATGGGCGGGCGGAGCAATGATCCAGACTGCGGAAAATGTCATAAAAATGGCTGGAATTACCCGGGAAGAGTGTGATGCCAATGCCTTGAGGCGGTATGAACAATATCAAGATTCCCTGACCAATGACAGAGAATTTCAAAAACGATACATGTTTCCCATTGAAATCAGGGTGTCAAAGAAAAAAACCATCCAGATTGATTCAGATGAAGGTATCATGGAAACCACAGCAGAAGGTCTTAAAGGACTCAGGCCGGTCCTGCCGGATGGCAAACTGACATTCGGCTCCCAGACCCATCCGGCTGACGGTCATTGTGCACTCATCGTTACTGACCGGGAAAAAGCAAAAGAATTGAGCGCTGATCCAGATATTGAAATACAGGTGATATCATTTGGCCATGCAAGGGTTAAAAAGGCGCACATGCCAATGGCGCCAGTACCGGCTGCCCAGATGGCTCTGGAAAGAGCCGGGCTGGCAGTTGAGGACGTTAAAGTAATCAAAACCCATAACCCTTTTGCTGCCAATGACATTTATATGTCCAGGCAAATGAATCTTGATATCAATACCTTTAACAATTATGGAAGTTCATTGATATTCGGACATCCCCAGGCCCCCACAGCCGGCCGGTCCATTATTGAAGGAATTGAGGAGGCTGTCATGCTGGGCGGCGGATATGTTCTTTTTACAGGTTGTGCTGCGGGTGATACCTCAGCCGCACTTGTCCTTAAAGTCGGATAACACTCCTGGGGCCGGGGTGTAGGCCCAAGACCTTTTTAAGAAACAAAAAAAGAACACTAAATATATTTGGGGAATTATCAAAGATTTCCCTTCTGATCTGTTACAGTTTTTAAAACCAGCATGGTCAGGCGTGAAACACAGATCAACTCGTTTTTTTCGTTTTCAATGGAAATATCCCATACCTGGGTTGTTTTACCCAGGTGAACCGGTTTTACCACCCCTTTTACCCGTCCGTTGACCACACTTTTCAGATGGTTGGCTTTTATTTCCAGTCCCACACTATACTCGGAGTCCTCAAGTGTCATATAGGATGCAGTGCTGCCCAGGGTTTCGGCCAGGACCACGGATGCCCCGCCGTGCAGGATACCAAGGGGCTGCATGGTCCTTTTGTCC
>JAHJDU010000233.1 GCA_018812385.1 Pseudomonadota bacterium | reverse complement strand
GAAAAAAATTATTCAATGCCCTGATTTACCAAACAAGTTGGCATTACTATTGGCTGTATAGACATAGATAGCAAAATCAATGCCAACCGTTATTTGCTGTCATAGATTTTTTTGTTAGAACAAATAAGAGGGTTTACAGACTATGTTTAAAGAACCATATTAAACAACAGACATATAAATATGTAAAAATGTAAGGATCTTAAAACCCGTGAAAAAATACGTTTTCCCTTTTATTCTATTGTTCCTGCTTGTAACCATGTTTTCACTATTGCCTGGAAGGATTCCTTCATTATTTGCCGGGGACACAGGTGTGAAGGTTGTAATCCTTGGGGATTCAATTTCCGCAGGCCTTGGAGTGGAACCGGAACAGGCATTTCCTTTCCTGGTTCAAGACATGCTCAAGCAAAAAGGGTTTGCCTTTGTCAAAATTACCAACGGCAGCATCAGCGGTTCAACAACGGCAGGGGCGACTTCCAGACTCAAGTGGTATCTGAAATCAAAACCTGATATCCTTGTCCTGGCATTGGGGGCCAATGACGGGCTGAGGGGTCTGTCAACCGACTTAATGACACAAAACCTGGAAAAATCCATTATCCTTGCAAAAAAAAATGGAATAAAAGTGATCCTGGCCGGCATGAAGATTCCCCCCAATTATGGAGCGGAATATGCCAAAGCTTTTGAATCATCCTTTGTGTCCCTTGCCCAAAAACATGACCTGCCTTTTATCCCGTTTCTATTAAAGGATGTGGCAGGAAAAGCTTTCTTGAACCAGGCAGATGGTATCCACCCTAACCCGGAAGGCCATAAAATTATCGCTTCCACTGTATTTGACATTATTCTGGAACAATTATGATACTTGAACTCAAAAATGTTTGTAAATCCTTTCACCAACCCCGATCCGGCATGATTGAGGTATTAAATAATGTCAATTTCAGTCTCGACATGGGTGAGACCAATGCCATAACCGGCCAGTCCGGCAGCGGGAAAACCACCCTGCTCTCTCTTATCGCAGGGCTGGATATCCCGGATTCAGGTAAGATACTCCTTCAAGGAGAGGATTTGTGCAGCATGAAAGAAAACAGGCTTTCCCGATACAGGGCAACTAAGATCGGGATTGTTTTCCAACGGTTTCACTTAATGCCACATTTGTCTGCCCGTGAAAATATCAGCCTGCCTTTGGAAATTCTCAAACACCAGCATATTACAGATAGGGTGGATGATATGCTGGGCAAGATCGATTTGCAGGATCGTCAACACCACTTACCCGGGCAGCTTAGTGGCGGAGAATGCCAGAGGGTAGCCATTGCCAGAGCCTTGATTATCAAACCGGCTCTGCTTTTAGCAGATGAACCCACTGGCAACCTGGATATCAAGACCGGTGAAAAAATCGCCAGACTCTTGTTCGATCTGGTTGAAAAAGAAAATAAAACCCTGATCCTGGTGACCCACAATCTGGATCTGGCCGATCAATGCCAGAAAATCAGGAAGCTTGACCGGGGCAGGCTGGTCTGATGCTCTGGATACGCATGGCCATAAAGGAGCTGATGAAAAACAGGGGGTTTGCTGTTTTTTTTATATTAAACATGTCCCTGGGTCTTACAGGATTTATTGCCATTCACTCCTTTGGCAGGTCCTTGAATCACCACCTGGATGAGAATTTAAAGGAAATATTAACGGCGGACCTGGTATTGTCTTCCAGCAGCCCTTTGACCCCGGAGGATTTGATGCTGGCAGACGAGGTGCTGGGGCCGGGCAAGACCCACGCCCGGCTCATCAGATTTTATACCATGGTTAAGGTGGGGGGTAATGCCCGCCTGATAGGGGTGATGGCCATTGATGAACACTATCCCCTGTACGGCACCCTCTCTTTGGAGAACAGCCCCGGGAATTCAAAAAAAAAAGAGATCCAGGAAAAACCCGGCGTGTTCATGACCCGGGACACAGCCTATGCCCTGGGCATCCGAAATAAGACAGATGAGAACACCCCTATTATACTGGGCAATAAAACTTTTTGGGTAGAAGATTTTTTTACCGTAGATCCGGACAAATCTTTGACAGCAGTTGAGCTGGCACCTAAAATCTATATAGGGATCGATCAATTGGAAGGGACAGGTTTAATCCAGTTCGGCAGCCGGATAAGGTATTCTCATTATTACCGGTTCAGCCGGGACACAGATACGCCTGTGGTGACCGCAAAACTTCGCCAGAGCTTTTCTGAAAAATACCAGGGACAAAGCAGGATCAGTATTTATGACAGCAGGGATGTCAACCAACGGCTGGGTCGTGTGACCGGATATTTTACCGGATATATGGGGCTGGTCAGCATTGTGGCCCTGTTCCTGGCCGGCATTGCTACTGCCTACCTGTTCCGGGGGTATCTGAACCTGAAACAGCAGG
>JAHJDU010000232.1 GCA_018812385.1 Pseudomonadota bacterium | reverse complement strand
GTATACCTTTAAAAAGATTGAACACATATCACCTCATCTGAGAAAGGCTGTCATTGCGGCTGAAGACCAGCGGTTTTTATCCCATAACGGGTTTGATTTCAACGAAATAAAAAATGCTTTAAAAACCCTGATCAAAAGAAAAAAATTGAGAGGTGCCAGCACCATCAGCATGCAGACGGCCAGGAGCGTGTTTTTGTTATCCAGCAAAAGCGTGTTCCGAAAAATTGCAGAGATGTATTACACTGTTCTGATTGAACTTTTCTGGGACAAACACAGAATCCTTGAAATGTATTTAAATACAGTGGATTGGGGGACAGGTCTTACTGGTGCTGAGGCAGCCGCGCAAAAATATTTTTCAATAAGCGCTCAGCAGCTGAGTTCTTCCCAGGCTGCCTTAATGACAGCAATTCTGCCGAACCCGCACAGATGGTCTGTCAAAAACCCCAGCCCCTATGTTCGGCTTCGGCAGGCGCAGATCATGAAAGACATGGCCCTGATGCCACAGCTTTAGAAAAGGATTTACTTGATTTTATTTAAAGCCGCATCAAAACTTGACTGATCTGTTTTAAAGGCTATGGCATCTTCTCCTATCCTGATAATGGTTAAGGCATTAATTTTGTCACCTTGTTCAATCTTATTAACCACATCCTGACCTTTAATCACTTTTCCAAAAACAGTATGTTTATTGTCAAGCCAGGGAGTGGCTATATGAGTAATGAAAAACTGGCTGCCATTGGTTCCGGGCCCTGCATTGGCCATGGAAAGAATCCCGGGAGAATCATGTTTTAATTCGCCCACAAACTCATCAGGAAACTTATAGCCAGGGCCTCCCCTGCCTGATCCTGTGGGATCACCGCCCTGAATCATAAAATCTTTGATCACCCTGTGGAAAATGAGCCCGTCATAATATTTTTTTGAAGAATTCTGGTTTGAAGCAATTGTCCCAAGAGCCAGTCCTGCAAAATTGATGACTGTTATTGGGACTTGTTTATAATATAGGACGGCAATAATCTGCCCTTTACTGGTATCAAATTGAGCATATAACCCTTCTTTTAGATCCTTGGAGAGATCTTCAGAAAAAACAAGACCGGGGATTAAAAGCAGGCATAGGAAAATAAATATTATAAGAATTTTTCTGGTTGAAAACATTTTGACTATCTCCTTCCTCAATGAATTTTGGCTTTCTCCATAATACAAAAACCCGACTCTCAAGGCTTTTGAGTTTCGGGTGTTAATGAACAATCTTTCTACAACTTTTAAAAAAAATGGGGTGAGTGACGGGGTTCGAACCCGCGACCACCAGGACCACAACCTAGTGCTCTGCCAGCTGAGCTACACCCACCGCAATAAACTCTTCTTAATTATCAGAACCTGATCTATTTTTCAATACTTTTTTCATGCAGCCGAATTTAATCATGATTTTTTTACTTCATCAAAATTATTGATTGCCCCAGGCCATGACCCATATTTTACATTGACCTTGAAGTATTGTTTGACTATTATCCCTGCGTATAAATATTTCATTAAAGGAACTTGTATATGAATGCTTTTTTAATATTTGTTGTCCGGCTAATTTTAGGTCTTGTATTTGGTATCTTCCTAATCCGGTTGTTCAGACCGGAATGGGGTATTTATCATGGGGTTGCCACAGGGCTCATTCTGGTTGCCCTGGCCTATGGCATGGAGCTTTTCAGAAAAAAGAAACAAAAATAGAATCCGAGGTTTTTTACAATTGGAAAAAAATATAATTTTAGGGACGGCCGGACACATTGATCATGGAAAAACAAGCCTTGTCAAAGCATTAACAGGGATTGAGACAGACCGGCTCAAAGAAGAAAAAGAAAGGGGCATTACCATTGAACTAGGGTTTGCCTGGCTTGATCTTCCCAATGGGCAGCATATCGGCATCGTGGATATGCCGGGGCATGAAAAATTTGTAAAAAATATGGTGGCTGGTTCCAGTGGTATTGATGTGGTCGCAATGGTGATTGCAGCAGATGAGGGTGTCATGCCCCAGACAAGGGAACATATGGAAATCTGCAATCTCATGGGGATTGAGCATGGAATGGTGGCCTTGACCAAAATAGACATGGTGGATGAAGATCTTTTAGAGCTTGCCCTTGAGGATATCAATGATTTTGTACAGGGCACTTTTCTTGAGGGCAAACCGATTTGTCCTGTTTCATCTGTCACAAATCAAGGGTTGGATGAATTTATCAAAACCCTTGAAACCATCTGCTGCAACATTCCTGAAAGAAAATTTTCCTCTATTTTCAGGCTGCCCGTTGACCGTGTCTTTTCAATGAAAGGATTTGGCACGGTTATTACCGGAACCCTGGCTTCCGGCAGTATCAATGTTGGAAATGACATCATGGTCTATCCCAAGCAGATTGTCTCCAAAGTCAGAGGAATCCAGGTTCACAGCTCAGGTGTTGAAACAGCAGGCCCTGGCACCAGAACAGCCATTAACTTTCAGGGCCTTGACAAAGAAACCGTCAGCCGGGGAGATATCCTGTCTACTCCTGACACTTTGATCGAAAGCTATATGGTGGATGCCCATTTCCTTTATTTAAAAAGCAATGCAAAGCCTGCAAAAAACAGGACAAGAATAAGATTTCATTCAGGAACCAGTGAGATACTGGGGTATCTTATTCTGCTTGATAGAGAGGAGCTTTTGCCTGGAGACGATTCTTGTGTTCAATTTCGCTTAGAGTCCCCTGTCTGCTGTATCAAGGATGACAGATATGTTATCAGAAATTATTCACCCGTGAAAACAATTGGCGGCGGCACCATATTAAATCCAGCTTCCCAAAAGCACAAGCTGTTTGATAAGACTGTTATCCAAGGATTGGAAAACTTGGCACTGGGTGATAATGAACAGATTATTTTATTCTTTCTATCCTTAAAAGGATTTCAGGGGCTGTCCTTTTCCCAGCTGCGAGTCATGACCAATATTCCGGACAAGAAACTAAGTGCAAATTTGCAGAAACTGCTTGCCAAACAACAGATTGTCCAGACGGACAAAGAAAAACAAAAATTTGTCAGTGGTGACTTTTTTGATGATTTCAAAGAAAAACTCATCCAGAAACTAAGTGCCTACCATGCAAAAAATCCATTAAAGGAAGGCATGCCCACCCAGGAACTTAAATCCAAATTTCAATATATTGATGATGCAAAGTTTTTTAATATTCTTTTTGCAAAACTGTCCAGAGAAAATTTCATTATTCTTGACAAAAATATTGTAAAATTGTCTGCCCACAAAGTGGCGCTTCAGGTTGATCAGCATGATGTAAAAGAAAAAATCAAAAAAATCTATCAAACATCAGGCTTGACCCCTCCCTTTTTCAGAACCATCTGCCAGGATCTTGATCTGGACAAAAACACAGCAATAGATGTTCTCCATATGCTGATTGATGAGGAATCCATTGTCAAAACAAAGGATGACCTTTACTTTGATGCCAGAAAAATAGATAGCCTTGGACAAAAGTTGGTTGCATTCCTGAAAGAAAAGGAATCCATTACCACACCGGATTTTAAAGACATGACCGGCGGCGTGTCCAGAAAATATGTAATCCCCTTAATTGAATACTTTGATTCCATAAATCTGACCATAAGGGTGGGAGATACCCGGCAGTTGAGGCGAAAAACCTAAATAGTGTTTGGACGAAAACTCACCCATCTACTGCGTTGCTGCAAAATCCTGAAATCCTCATGTACAGTAGTACACTCCGGTTTCAAGATTTTTTGCGCCTTGTATATGGGCAACTTTTCGCCCAAACACGGGGTTTTCGGT
>JAHJDU010000022.1 GCA_018812385.1 Pseudomonadota bacterium | reverse complement strand
AACAAACAGGAAATACATTTCTTAACCTTTCAGAAGAATCTGCAATCCTGATAAATAATTGGGAACCAAAAGTCCATCAATGAATTTTTTTTTTGAAGGCCCTGAAAATGCGACCATTTTTATCATAGACAGTGGTACAGGTTTTTTTAAAGGTAAGAGTGGCGAGCTGCTTACTAAGATCCTCAAGGCTATGAACCTGTCTCCTGATTCAGTATTCATCTGCAATGCAGATGATTTGGAATCTGTTCATGAAAAGATAAAAACCATTTATCCTGAAATTATTATAACCCTTGGAACAAAAGCCGGCCAATCCCTGTTACAGATTAAACTTCCCCTGGAACAATTCCGGGGGAAATTTTATGAATATAATGGAATTAAGGTCATGCCGACTTTTCATCCCTCCCTGCTTTTAAAACACCCAGAATACAAACGCCAGGTATGGGAAGATATGAAACGCGTGATGGAAAATGTGGGATTGAAAAATGATTCTTGATGTTTTTATTGATACGCTTATGGCTGAAAAAGGGTACTCTGTTCACACCTGCAGAGCATATCGTTCAGATATTTACGATTTTATTCAATTTGTTTTAGACAAGCAGGGTACAGAGGAAATTAATCGGGAAAAATTGTTTTGCCAGCAGTTGAACACCCTTGATAAAACGTCCATTAGAAACTACCTTGCCCAGCTTGTGAGGTTTGGGAAAACCAAACGAACAATAGCAAGAAAGCTGTCTTCTTTAAAAGCATTTTTTGATTACCTGGTCAAATCCGGACAGATCTTTGTTAATCCTGCTGAAACAATTCCCTTTCCAAAGCTTGAGAAAACCATACCCCAATTTTTAAGCATTGATGATATTTTCAGGCTTTTGGATTCCATTGAGACGAACACCTGGTTTGACAAAAGAAATCTTGCCATGTTTGAAACATTTTATTCCACGGGCATGCGGGTATCGGAAATGGAAGGCCTGAATATTGAAGACATTGACTTTAAAAGCCAAATGATTAAAGTCTTTGGAAAAGGTTCAAAAGAAAGGGTTGTACCCGTTGGCAAAAGAGCTTTAAATGCCATAAAGGATTATAGGGCATCTTTAAAGGAAAATTTTATTCCAGTTTTTTTAAATAAAAATTTTACACGGTTAAGTTCCCGGTCCATAAGGCGGATTCTTGATAAAATAGTCATGGACTGCCAATTGAATGTGCCGGTTTCACCCCATACATTGCGGCATTCCTTTGCAACGCATATGCTGGATTGTGGAGCGGATTTAAGGGGGATTCAGGAAATTTTAGGCCATGCAAGCCTTTCAACAACTCAGATTTATACCCATGTGAGTATGGACAAACTCATGCAGGTTTATGACAAGGCACATCCAAGAAGCTGAAAATACAGGGTGATTAAAATGAACAAAGAAGTATTTCACGGCACAACCATTCTTGCTTTAAGGCATAAAGATTCAGTCGTCCTTGCAGGAGATGGTCAGGTGACATTGGGAAGTGTTGTAACAAAACACAAGGCCAGAAAAGTCAGAAGAATTTATAATGACAAGATTATTGTAGGTTTTGCCGGAGCCACGGCAGATGCATTAACCTTGTCAGAAAATCTTGAAAAAAAGCTGGAAAGGTATAATGGAAATTTAACACGGGCCTGTGTTGAACTTGCCCGTGACTGGAGGATGGATAAGTATTTAAGGCGGCTTGAAGCCATGATGATTGCAGCGGATAAGGACAACACATATCTTTTGTCTGGCAACGGGGACGTTATTGAACCCGATGACGGGGTGATCAGTATTGGTTCGGGCAGTACTGCTGCACAGTCTGCAGCTATTGCCCTGATTGAAAATACGGATTTGGAATCAAGGACTATTGTGGAAAAAGCCATGAAGATTGCGGCGGATTTGTGTATTTATACAAATCATCATATCACAGTGGAAGAATTATAAGTGGGGTCAGGCTTAAAAGCCTTACTCCGTATACAAGCACAAGAGAAAATAAAACAATGAAAGATTTAAAACCAGGACAGATTGTTACAGAGCTGGACAAATATATTATCGGTCAAAAGAATGCCAAGAAATCAGTTGCCATTGCCCTTAGAAACAGATGGAGAAGACGGCAGGTTGAACAAGACCTTCAAGACGAGATCGCTCCAAAAAACATTATATTGATCGGCCCCACTGGTGTGGGGAAAACAGAGATAGCAAGACGGCTTGCCAATTTGACGGATTCCCCTTTTTATAAGGTGGAAGCATCCAAGTTTACTGAGGTGGGATATGTGGGCCGGGATGTTGAATCCATGATCAGGGATATTGTGGAACTGACTGTAAATAATTTAAGAGCCCGGCAACAGGAAGCAGTACAGGAAAAAGCAGCCAGGCTGGCCGAAGAAAGGCTCCTGGATATTTTGCTGCCGCCATCATCAAAAACTGGACCAAGCATATCAAATGATCTTGATATTATTACAATCGGGCAGGAGGGTGAAGAGGATCAACCAAAGGCATCTACTCGGGAAAAGCTAAGGAAAATGCTGCGAGCCGGGAAACTTGATTCAAGACAAATTGATCTTGAGGTGGCAGATAAATCTTCTCCCATGGTTGAGATTTTTTCCAATGCGGGAATTGAGGAGATGGGAATTAATATCAAAGATATGCTGGGAAACCTGATGCCCAAAAATACAAAACGTCGCAAGGTGAAAATTAAAGATGCCCTAAAACTTGTGACCCAGGAAGAAGCATCCCATCTTGTTGACATGGAGCAAATAAAGACAGAAGCCGTCACAATGGTGGAGCAGTCCGGGATAATTTTTATTGATGAAATCGATAAAATTGTGAGCAAAGACAAAAGCTATGGCCCAGAAGTTTCAAAAGAAGGAGTTCAAAGAGATCTTCTGCCCATTGTAGAAGGAAGCACTGTTCCAACAAAGTATGGTATTGTAAAAACCGATCATATTCTATTTATTGCTTCCGGCGCATTTCATATGTCAAAACCATCAGACCTGATCCCGGAACTCCAGGGAAGGTTCCCCATAAGGGTGGAACTCAACTCTCTGGGTGCCGATGAATTTATTCGGATTTTAACAGAGCCTAAAAATGCTCTTGTACTTCAATATATTGCCCTTTTAAGAACAGAAGGTATAGAAATTGAGTTTACTTCCGGTGCCGTTGAAAAAATTTCAGCCATTGCCGAGAAAGTCAATTCCACAACAGAGAATATTGGTGCCAGAAGGCTTCATACTGTAATGGAAAAACTATTGGAAGATATTCTTTTCAACGCACCGGATATAGAAGAAAAACATATTGTCATTGATGCTTCTTTTGTGGAAAAACAATTGATGGATATTGTTGAAAATGAAGATTTAGCAAGGTATATCCTATGAAAAACAGTGTTGCAGACATACTCATTGAGGCCCTGCCTTATATAAAAAGATTTTCCGGCAAGACCATTGTAGTGAAATATGGCGGTCATGCCATGGTGGATGAAAACCTGAAAATGGATTTTGCCAATGACATCACCCTGTTAAAATACATCGGGGTAAATCCCGTTGTGGTTCATGGTGGTGGCCCCCAGATCAATAAGGTTCTGGATTCCATGGGAATTACATCTAAGTTTATTCGCGGCATGAGATATACAGATGATGAAACCATGGACGTGGTTGAGATGGTTTTAGGTGGTAAGGTTAACAAGGATATTGTTGCAAGGATCAACCGCCAGGGGGGGAAAGCTGTGGGGTTAACCGGAAAGGACGGCATGCTCATTACGGCAGAGAAGATGACCATCTATCATAAGGTTGATGAAAACAAACCACCTGAAATCATAGATCCCGGCATGGTCGGCAATGTGTCCAATATTAATCCGGATATTATACATACCCTGACTGGCAATGGGTTTATTCCCGTTATTGCGCCAGTGGGCCTTGGTGAAAACGGGGAAACATATAATATCAACGCTGATATTGTTGCATCAAAGATTGCAGCAGCTTTGAATGCAGAACGTCTGATCCTTGTTACAGATGTGGATGGTGTGCTGGATATGGATAAAAAATTAATTTCTTCTGTGGATGCAGCAACCATTATGGATATGATCAGTGCAGGACAGATTAAAGGTGGAATGATCCCCAAGGTTGAATGTGCATTGGATGCATTAACAAATGGTGTTAAAAAAGCTCATATTATTAATGGGAAACTGTCCCATGCTGTATTGCTTGAGTTATTTACCGATTCCGGTATTGGTACCCAGGTCTTTGTGGCCTAGACTTTAAATATGGCCTTTAAATATAGCCTTTAAATAAAGAGGTTGCACATGGATTCAATTAAAAAAACAGACGATTTTATATTTCAAACTTATCAAAGACAAGGCAAAGCATTTGTTAAGGGGGAGGGAGTTTTTCTCTGGGATGAGGATGGAAAAAAATATACAGATTTTTTAGCCGGGATTGCCGTCTGCAGTCTTGGGCACTGTCATCCGAAAATCACGGAAGCAATTACCAGACAGGCATCCACCCTTGTTCACGTGTCTAACCTTTTTTATACCAGGCCCCAGGCAGATCTTGCATCAAAGCTTTGTGAAAAAAGTTTTGCAGACAGGGTATTTTTTGCAAATTCAGGTGCAGAGGCTAATGAGGCTGCCATAAAACTTAGCAGGCGATATTTCCAGAAAAAAGGGGAAAAGAACCGATTTAAGATCATCACAATGGAACAATCTTTTCATGGGCGGACCATGGCCACCTTGAGTGCCACAGGACAGGATAAAATCAAGGATGGATTTTATCCGCTGCTTAAAGGATTTTCCTATGTTCCCTTTAATGATATTGATGCCTTGAAAAATGAAATAGATGAAACGGTCTGTGCCATCATGCTTGAACCCGTACAGGGTGAAGGCGGGATTATTCCTGCAGATCCTGATTATCTTATCGCTGTAAGAGAACTTTGCAATGATAAGAAAATTTTATTGATTTTTGATGAGATTCAGTGTGGTATGGGACGATGCGGCACTTTGTTTGCACATGAACTTTATGGTATCACACCTGATATTATGACCCTTGCAAAGGCGCTTGGAAATGGTCTTCCCATCGGTGCCATGCTGGCAACCCAGGATGCTGCAACGGGGTTTGATTTTGGAAGTCATGCCACAACTTTTGGAGGAACACCCCTTGCAGCAGCAGCAGCTTTGGAGGTGGTGAATATTATCAGTAAAGAAATCTTTTTGGATAAAGTTTGTCAGATTGGTGAATATTTTAAGGAAGAATTGAAAAAACTCAAAGAAAAACACGCAAGAGTTGTTGATGTCAGGGGAAAAGGCCTTTTACTGGGCATGGAACTTGATAAGGATGCTGGCTCTATAGTAGTAGAATTATTTAAAAAAGGTTTTATAATAAATGGAATCCAGGATAAAATTTTAAGATTTGCCCCACCATTAATTATAGAAGAACAAGAAATTGACAGGCTGATAAAAGAATTGGACAGCCTTTTATAATTTAGGAGATTGTTGTGAAAAAAGATTTATTATCTCTTTTGGATCTTGAAAAAGATGACTTTGAAAACCTGTTTGCCCGGGCTATCCAGTTAAAGGAAAGATATGCCAGGGGTATCCTTGATAAAGTATTGACGGGAAAGAGTCTGGGCTTGATCTTTGATAAAAAATCAACCCGGACAAGGGTAGCGTTTGAAACTGCAATGATCCAGCTTGGAGGTCATCCCATCTACATGAGTACTCAGGATACTCAGATTTCCAGGAACGAACCAGCCAAGGATACGGCAAGGGTTCTTTCAAGATATGTTGATTGTCTTGCCATGAGAACCTTTGACCACTCCCTGGTTGAAGAGTTTGCTCAAAACTCAACCATCCCTGTTATCAATGCCCTTACGGATTCTTTTCATCCCTGTCAGATATTGAGTGATATTATGACCATAATTGAACACAAAGGGGGATATAAGAATATAAAAATTGCCTGGGTTGGAGACGGGAATAATGTGGTTAATTCCTGGATCAATGCTGCAAGCGTTCTCGGGCTTGACCTGGTTGTGGCATGTCCGGAAAATTATAGTGTAAATCCTCATATCATTGAACCAGCATTGGCTAAAGAGAAAAGCAATATTGTTTTTACAAATGATCCCAAAGAAGCGGTTAAAAATGCAGATGTGGTTTATACCGATGTCTGGGCAAGTATGGGGGATGAAGATGAATTATCTAAACGGATCATTGCCTTTAAAGGATTTCAGGTAAATAAAGACCTGTTATCCAGGGCAAAGCAGGACGTGATGGTGATGCATTGCCTGCCTGCTCACCGGGGTGAAGAAATTGCAGAAGATGTTCTGGAGGATATTAATAGTGTGTTCTGGGACCAGGCAGAAAACAAAAGACATATGCATAAAGCCATTCTGGAAAGTTTGATTTTAGGTAATTAAAGCAATTATTCACCATGAAGGACACGAAGAACATGAAGATGTGCGTGTGAAACTTCATGTCCTTCATGCTCTTCATGGTGAAGATAAATATAATAAGGAATTCAATATACAATGAATGAAAAACTCTGGGGCGGACGATTTTCCCAAAGCACGGATGATTTGGTTGAAAAATTCAATGCATCCATTGATGTTGACAAACGGCTTTATGACAGTGACATTGAAGGAAGCATTGCCCATGTAAAAATGATGGCAAAAGAATCCATCATACCCGAGACTGATGCCAGGACCATTATTGAAGGGCTTGAAAAGGTAAGAAAGAAAATTGAGAATAATGAAATTGCCTTTTCCGCCAGCCTTGAAGACATTCATATGCATATTGAAGATGCTCTGGGAAAAGAGGTCGGAGATGTGGGAAAAAAGCTTCATACAGGACGTAGCCGTAATGATCAGGTTGCTTTGGACGTGAGGATATATTTAAAAAAAGAGACAAGACTCATTATAGGCCTTTTAACTGGCTTTCAAAAAGCCCTTGTCACAATGGCCCAAAAGCACCTGGATGTGATCATGCCCGGGTATACGCATCTTCAAAGGGCTCAACCCGTCCTCTTTTCCCATCATCTGATGGCATATTATGAAATGTTTAAACGGGATATCCAAAGGTTTGAAGATTGTTTTAAAAGAATTGATGTCATGCCGCTGGGTGCGGCAGCGCTTGCAGGCACGACTTATCCCTTGAATCGTGAATTTACAAAAGAACTGCTTTGTTTTTCAAAGGTCTCGGATAACAGCATTGATTCTGTGTCTGACAGGGATTTTGTCATGGAGTTCATCGCCCATGCATCCATTGCCATGATTCATTTTTCAAGGCTTTCCGAAGAGATGATTCTCTGGTCTTCCTCTGAATTTTCTTTTATTACCATCTCAGACTCTTTTACCACGGGCTCCAGTATCATGCCCCAAAAAAAGAATCCTGATGTGGCAGAACTGGTAAGGGGTAAAACAGGCCGGGTTTTGGGTAACCTTATTAATATCCTTACCCTGATGAAATCATTGCCCCTGGCATATAATAAAGATATGCAGGAAGATAAGGAACCTTTGTTTGATACAGTGGATACGCTCAAAATCTGTACTGATGTCTATACCCGGATGTTTGGAAACATAGAAATTCATAAAGACAGAATGTTTAATGCCTGCAAACATGGGTTTTTAAATGCCACTGATCTTGCCGATTATCTGGTGTCAAAGGGTATGACCTTTCGCCAGGCCCATGCCGTGGCAGGACAAGCTGTTGCCCATGCCCTGGACCAGGGAAAAGAACTCGATGATATGACCATTCAAGAGTTTAAAGCCTTAAGTGAGCTGATAGAAAAAGATGTCTATGAATTTATTGAAATTGATAAAACGATTTCAAGACGGATCACCTATGGGGGAACCGGCTTTGATAATGTTAAACAGGCAGTTAAAAAAGCAGCAGGGGAGCTTGGCTTACAATGAAAAATAAGAGAGCCGTCATTCAGTCCTTAATGGTATTGTCTGGAATCATTATCCTGGCGTTTTCAGGATGCGGGAAAAAAGGCCTTCCATTGGCGCCTGAAATAAAAGGACAAAAAATTGCATCCCCGTTTGATTTGAAATATATTTCTGACGACAAAGAAATTATTCTTTCATGGAACCATAAGGTTGATATAGAGACAGCTTTTGTAAAGCCCAAAGATTTTGAAATCTTT
>JAHJDU010000231.1 GCA_018812385.1 Pseudomonadota bacterium | reverse complement strand
TTCAATAATATTTCCCTGGTCATCAAAAACAGGACTTGAATTATATATCCTGCCTTCTTTTTTCTCGTACATTGATCCCGGGATAAAATATATATTATGCTTTTTTGCAATGCGTGAACAAAAATCACTAATGGGACCGGGTATGGTTTCGGCAAGTGCTTCAAAATCAGGCGAACCTTGAATAATAAGTTCAGAGGCTACAATAATCTTTACCCAGGGACTGTAATATTTAATCAACTCAATTTGCCTGACCATATTTTCCAGGTTTTTTGCTATTTCTCCCGGAAGAACCTCCAGCTGGCAGGCGGCCATACCTAATAAACGACTCATGATGACTCCTTATTATCAATTAACTCACCCTTTGTCCATAATTGCTCATGGAAATGGCATCTTACCCAGCTATTGTAACCGGTTTCCGATACCAGGGGATTTTCTTTTTTACAAATATCCTGGCTGTAATCGCACCGGGGATGAAAATGGCATCCCGGTGGCGGATCGGACAGTTTCGGGACTTCACCCTTTAATATTCCCAGCTCGTTTCTGAATTCAGGATCTGCAATGGGAACAGCATTTTTCAAGGCTTTGGTATAAGGATGCCGGGGAGATGCGAATAAAGCGTCTGCGTCCTGAACTTCAATTATCTCTCCCGCATACATGACTGCCACCCTTTTACAGACATGTTCCATAATACTTAAATCATGGCTGATAAACAGATACGTCAAATTCAATTTATCCTGCAGCGCTTTCATCAGATTTATCACCTGGGCCTGCACAGAAACATCCAGAGCGCTGGTGGCTTCATCAAAAACAATGAATTTCGGATCAGTTGCCAGAGCCCTTGCAATACAAATTCTCTGCTGCTGGCCGCCTGAAAACTCATGGGGAAACCGATAGATATGTTCCGGTCTCAGATCCACAAGGTGTAAAAGCTTCACTGCCTGTTCAAGATAGTCCTCTTTTACCACACCTGAATTTAAAACCAGGGCTTCACTCAATATCTTAAATATGGTCATCTTTGGATTTAAAGATGCTTTCGGGTCCTGGAATACCATCTGCATTCTGGATCTGTATGGCTTTAGTCTTTTGCCGGAAAGTTTTCCGATATCATCACCCATGAATCGAATTTCACCTGAATACAACGGCGCAAGCCGTAAGATAGCTCTTCCCAGTGTACTCTTCCCGCATCCGGATTCACCCACCAGTCCCAGGCATTCACCTTCAATGATATCCAGGCTGACATCACTGACAGCCTTAACCCAGGAGCTAGGTTTCCCCAGAATGGGTTTATCATTGGGGAACCAGGTGTTTAAGTGTTCCAATCTAATGAGGGGTTCATTCATATTTATTTTTTTTATCACTTATCTTTCATGATTTATACAGAAAACATGCAACAGTGTGGTTATCTTCAATGGATATACTTTCAGGCTTTTGTGAGAGACATAGACCCATGGCATGATCGCATCTATTGTGAAAACGGCATCCCTCTGGGGGATTGACCAGATCCGGAATCATACCCGGAACAAATGATAAAGGCTCATTTTTACCCAGCTTTGGAACTGCTTTCAAAAGCCCTTTGGTATAGGGATGCAATGGATTTAAAAATATACTTTTTGTATCACCGATTTCAACGATTCTGCCTGCATACATAACCGCCACCCTGTCACAAACCTGGGCGGCAATTCCCAAGTCATGTGTAATAAACAAAATCGCAATTTTTTTTGTCGTACACAACTCTTTCATCAGTTTTAGAATATGGGCCTGGACTGTCACATCCAGGGCAGAGGTTGCTTCGTCTGCAATCAGAATTTCAGGTAATGAGAGCAATGCAAGAGCAATGCGATACCGTTGGGCCATACCGCCGCTGACTTCACTTGCATATAATTTGAGCATCCTTTTTATATCCGTCAGCCCAACTTCATTTAATTTCTCTTTTGCTATAATTTCCTGGGCCTGTTTTTGGCTGCAGTGTTGTTTTTGTTTAATACCCTCAATCTCATCAGCTAAGTAAAGCCGGATGAGTCGAAAAATTTGTTCTCCAAGGGTAAAAATAGGATTAATGCTGGACTTGGGGTTTTGAAACACCATGGAAATTTTATTACCCCGGATGGTCTGAAGTTCCTTGTCCGACAGGGATAACAAATCTTTTTCATCAAATAATACCCGTCCTCTTGTTTCTCTGTTACGACCCGGAATCAGATTAAGAATGGATTTGGCTGTAACACTTTTACCCGAGCCTGTTTCCCCCACAAGAGCAAGTATCTCTTTGGGGTAAAGATCAAAATCGACCCCTTCGAGTATCTTTGCCTGACCCCTTGGGATATTGAATGCAACATTCAAGTCTCTGACCTGCAAGACGGGTTCACCACTATATCTGTCTGCAGATTCGCCTGCAGATCCAACTGACGAATCGAGTGCTGGTGCTTTGTTTGCCGCAGTATTCTTCACCATATATTTTCCCGATTCTGCTTAAATTTCATCCATCACCCATTGGAATCCAAAATATCTTTCAATGCATCACCAAATATATTGAAGGCGATGACCACGATAAACATGGCACACCCCGGTACAATTGAAATCCACCATTCCGAAAGAATATTCGGCGCACCTTCCCACACCATTAATCCCCAGTCTGCCATGGGCGGTTGGGTACCAAGGCCGATAAAGCTTAACAGGCCAATGGCAATAATTGCGGGTCCAAGATCCAGAAGAATCATGACCATTACAGGGGTCATGATATTGGGCAGAATATGACGGAATATAATATATATTTTCCCATATCCCAGCATCTGGGCGGCTTCAACATAGAGTGTCTGCTTTATGGAAAGCACCTCGCCCTGCACAAGCCTTGTATACCAGGGCCACCATGGAACGATCAACGCTATAATCGCAGTAAACCACCCGACCCCGATGAGGATGGAAATCGCCATGGCAATGAGTGTGGATGGAAATGATAAAAATAATTCCACTGTCCTTGATATCAAAGCACCTGAGATACCTTCATTATAACCTGACCATAATCCCAGGGGGATACCGATGAGTGCTGCAAAAAAGACAATACAGATCCCTCCGAAAAGAGAAACCCTGGCACCGAAAAGCACCCTGCTGAGCATATCCCTGCCATATATATCGGTTCCTAAAATGTAATCGGATGAAGGGGGGATAAGACGGTGTTCAAGATTAACATTTCCCTGACCCTGCCCGGGATACGGTGCGATAAAGGGTGCAAACAATGCTGCGGCAAGTGCCAGGAGCAATATAATTAATGATAAAAAAGCGGCTTTCCGCTTTAATAAAAGCTGTAACTGGAACCATTTCACCTTTCTGTGTTCCAGGCTGACTTCTCTGGCCATCATTTCATATGATTTTGTCTGTATTGTCATGGACTTGTCTTTCATTTTATTCTTGGGTCAACCACTCGTCTGAGAATATCCATTGTTGTATTTGCAATGACATAAACAGTGCCGATCATGAGGGTAACGCCCATTAAAGCGGTGTAATCAAGGCTTATAATTGCAGCAAGCGAATAATACCCGATTCCGGGCCAGTTAAAAATCATTTCCACATAAAAGGTTGCAAGTAAAATGAGCGCAACAGACAGACCAATAACTGTGAGTACCGGAGACAGCGCATTTCTTAAACCATAGTAGAAAAAAAGCACGCTTTCGCTGATACCCGAGGCTCTGGCTGCCAGAATATAATCCTGTTCCATGATATCCAGCAAAGAGGATCGGGTAAGTCTTGCAATAATACCCCAGGGGCTCACGCACAAGGCTACCACAGGGAGTACCATATGCCAGGTAACATTGAAAAACGCCTTAAAATTTCCTGTTACCAGGGTATCAATCATGCTGAATCCGGTAATACTCTCTATTGGATTAGTAAATTCTAAAAAGGAATCCAGCCGTCCCTGTAAAGGGAACCATCCCAAATAATTAAAAAAGAGCAATTGCAATAAAAGTGCAAGGAAAAAGATGGGAAGGGAGACGGCGGCCGACGTGAGCCATTTAATAATTTCATCGATGAAACTGCCATGGAAATAAGCGGCTGTAACACCAAAGGAAACGCCAAAAAATGTTGCGATCAAAAGTGCCCAGAACACCAGTTCAAACGACATGGGAATTTTTTCCATCAAATCCTTAAAAACCGGGCGGTGGGTTCTCAACGAAATCCCCATATCTGCATGGATCAATCTTTCCATATACCTTTTGTACTGAACAATGATGGGCTTATCCAGACCCAGTTCTATTCTTGCACGTTCGATTTGTTCAGCCTTTGCATTACCGCCTATATAAAGTGCTGCCATGTCACCGGGCAGGGATCTGGTAAAAAAGAATACCAGGGTACTCAGGGCAATAAGCAGGACAATCAAGCCTAAAAATCGTTTGCAAAGAAACAAAAACATGGGCTCTGCCATTTCCTTTTTTTATCACAGCCTTCCCGGACCATAGACCAAGGAGAGTTGAGTCCGGTCCGGGAGCTGTGACAGGTTGAATAAAAAACCTTAGCTATTCAATATACATTTCATAGAAAAAAGGTACATTTGGGTAGGCAGGATTTATCACCAGGCCTTTTAACTTTTTACTCGCAGGCCACCAACCGGAAGTATCAACAACCCAGGCCACGGGCGCGTCTTTTTGAATCAGATTCTGGGCATCAACATAAAGGCCCAGGGCTTTTTCAGGATTTGATCCAACCGTCTCGTATGCCGTACGGATCATTGTGTCGTAGGCCGGGTTTTTGTAATATGCCAGATTCCAGACCGGTTTTTCTCCCTCGTCATGGAGAAGGGAATAAAGAGTTTCATAGGGATCACTGTAGGTCGGCCACCAGAGTAATAGAAAAATATCCTGTGCTGTTTTAGGATCTTTTTTGGCCATTGTCCATTGGGTACTCCATGCCAGCGCTTTTATTTCAACATCCACCCCTATTTTCTTGAATTCACTTTGGATCAGAGGTGCAAATCTTGATTCGCCTACATTTTCAGCTGCATGGGTTAAGGTGAGTTTAAGCCCACCGCCTGGATGGCCTGCTTCAGCCAGAAGTTTTTTTGCCAGTTCAAGATCATATTTGTACTGCATGACATCTTCTGTACCGCCAAATTGTCCCTGGGGAACAGGACCGCGGGCCTGGGTAGCTAAACCGTCAAAACCGATATTGACAATATCCTCATAAGGAATGGCATGACAAAGTGCTTGCCTGACCTTTGCATTATCCAGTGGAGGACGCTGTGTATTGAAAAATGCCATATAATTCTGATAGCTGGGCCCATAAACGATCTGTGTTTTTGTACCCTCTTTTACCGATTTAATACTGTCCACCGGAATTCTACCTGCAAGCATGGCCTGGCCTGCCTGGAGCATCTGAAGCTGGGTCAATCCTTCCTTGGTAAATTTTACCAGAATATTTTCTATATGTTTTCCATCCCAGCCGCCCCAATAGCCGTCAAACTTTGCCAGCATCCAGGATTCACCGTCTTTGTAATTTTTCAGGGTATAAGGACCGGAACCTGCATCATTACCTTTATTAAACCATTCAGCATCCTTGTCACCCACTTTGGGGCTCATAATAAAGGATGCATAGGCAGATGCTGCAATCTGGGGTAAGGGTACTGGCTTGCCTAAAATTAATTTCACAGTGAAATCATCAACCACCTGAATCTCTTTTAAATCAGCCCAGATAAAGGCTGCACCTTTGCCGATTTTCTGGGTTCTTTCAAGGGAAAACTTTACAGCTGCTGCTGTAAAGGCTGTGCCATCATGAAATTTAACCCCTTTTCTCAGGTTGAATGTATATTCCAGGCCGTCTTCCGAAGCAGTATAGCCGGTGGCAAGAACAAAGCTGAAAAGCTCTTTGCTGCCAGGCGGATTCACTTTGATTAAGGTTTCATAGATATTTGCCATGTAGCCAAGCTCAGTGGAATAGGATGTACTTGGGTCAAGGGTTGTAATGCCGTAAGGTGATGAAAACACCATGTTTTTATCTGCGGCCCATGAACTTGTGGCCAGCAGAAGTGCCATTGTTGCCAGACAAACGATTTTAACAAAACGATGAATCATTTTTACCTCTATGTCAATTTGGTTGTTAATATTTTTGGGCCAGTGCTTTATTCTCTGTGCGGTGTTATTTCCAGTTAATGCAGCAATGGGTATCCCTGATAAAATCAGCGACTATCCCTGCATTTCCCTGCTCAATCAAATCAATCAATTTAAAATGCTCCTTGTAATTGAGTTCACGCACTTTTTCCATCCACTCGCCCTTTGCCCCGAAGTCAAATAACCGCTGACGCAAAATACTGAGTTGATCAAGAAGAAGGGTATTGTCTGAAAGTGCCAGGTAAACATTATGGAAATCAGTATTTAATTCAAAATAGCGATTATATTCATCTGTTGTATTGGTTTTGTACATATTTTCATTGATCTGCTTCATTTGAGCGATATGATCTTTGGTGATCCGGTTGAATACGGAAAGCATGGCTCTCGAATCCAATGCCCCCAGAATTTCATAAATATCTTGCAAATCTTTTTCAGATAATTCATTGATCCGAATCCCCCGCTGGGGCAG
>JAHJDU010000230.1 GCA_018812385.1 Pseudomonadota bacterium | reverse complement strand
CCAAGTGATCAAGGAAATAGAAAATAAAGGAACTCTATGAAACTTTCAACAAAAACACGCTATGGAACAAGGATCTTGATTGAACTTGCATTGCAGGTAAATCAGGGTGCTATTCAGGTCAGTAAAATATCTTTAAATCAAAAAATATCGGTAAAATACCTTGAACAGCTTTTGCACACTTTAAAGCAAGCTGGTATTGTAAAAAGCGTGAGGGGTCCGAAAGGTGGGCATTTGCTGGCAAAAGATCCTGACGAAATATTCCTTGGCCAGATTGTCCGGCTTTTTGAAGGTCAGACAGACCTGGTGGAATGCATCAGTTTTCCTGAAAAGTGTGAAATGTCTGCAGACTGCCTTGTTCGTAATGCATGGCATGATGCCACATCAGTACTATATGAAAAGCTTGACGGTATCAGTATTGCTGATTTGATACACAGCAATGGCAAAAATAACCCGGCTGCCTGCGCGTCCCTGTAAACCTGTAAACACCTGTGCAAGAAATAAGAGGAACGCATACAGCTGACAACCATTGTCAGCTGTATGCATCAAGGTTCATCAGGCAAATTTAATCAGCCCCAAGAAGGTTTTTAATCTGCTGAAGTATTTTTGAATCGCTGTTCTGTATCATCTTGACAAGGTTTTCCCGGTCAGAGGAGAGTCCTTCAGCTATGGTAACATCGTTTTCAGGTTCAACGTTAAGTATCTGACAAATGGTATTTACCAGAACTTGTGGAGTAACTGGTTTTTCTATTGTTCGTCTTGGTTTAAGCCCGGATGTGAAGGCATTGAAGCTTTTTATATCTTCACTTGCAAATTCATTTTGGGCATGGGCTGTAATAACGATGATAGGCAGTTTCGACCATTTTTCATTCTTTCTTAATGTCCGAATAAGTTCAATCCCGGATTTTCTCGGCATGACCATATCAAGGGTCATCAGGTCTGGTATTTCCTTTTCAATCTTTTCAAGGGCATCCTGCCCGTCAACAGCAGAATCCACCATGAAGCCTGCGTCCTGAATACAAGTGGCCAGAAAATTTCTCACATCAGGCTCATCATCCACTACAAGTATTTTTTTTTCAGAAGCTTTTTCCATAGATTCTTCCTCTTCTATTTAATGGTTGCTCATTTCCTCTGCTTTTTAATCCCATTGGTTTTAATCCCAATTTTATTAATCATTGTCCGGACCGATTTTTCCCATGGCTTTTGTCAGTTCCATGAGAACCCCAAGCCCTTTGCTGATTTCAGGGTTAAATCCGGCAGATGCAAGTCCGAAAATACCAATACTCTTTGCATTTTCAAGTTCAACGTTGGACGGTATCTGGGACAGTTTTTCTAAGAGGGCAATTGCCTTGGGATCTGAAAGACTCTTTGCCAGGCCCAGAACCGCAACAAGACCGTCACCCATGACTTCAATATCTTCACCAGTATAGGTGGCAGCAATCTTTGTACGCAGATCAATAGTAGCCTTTATAATCCTGAATACGCCTTTTTGCTCAAGTTCATCCAAATAATGAATAATCTGGGGAACAGCCGACTTAAGAAGGGGCTCAAGGTCTTTTACAAACTCAATAATACTGGCCATCTGCTTTAAGGCAAATATAAAGTTTTCAGTGTTTCTCATGGCCTCTTTGGTCAAGGACAAAAAATTTTCAAGCTGGAAACCGGCTTCCACCTCAGTCAGTTCTTTGATTAAGAGAGCGGTGGCATGGTTGCCAATGGGAATCAGATCGTTTTTCAGCTCCGCAAATTTTTCGCTGGTCTTAATCAAAGGCTGTATCTGGGTTTCAAGACGCTCAAGCTTTTCGAGTATCAACTCTTCATTTGTCATGTCACCCTCCTATTCTGTTTCAACTTTGGGCCAATGTTTTCCAGCCATAGCCATCTGAGGCTCAAGCGGCATGTCTTGTCCAGACAAAAGAAGGTTCCAGTATACCCATTTAAACATCATCTTGCCCCAGTAATTCATATTGCTTTCACCTACAAGCTCAAAGGGCCCGATGCCCGGGAACGGGAATTTACCTGGAAGCGGCTCTGTTTTGTAGTTAAAGTCAAACAGGAATGCTTTGTCATAACCAGAAACGATGAAACAGGTTGAATGACCATCAAAAGAAGGTTTGGGTTCTTTACCGTCAATTTCAAGGAGCAGGTTTTCAACAATAATCTCTGCCTCATAATGTGCAACAGAACCCGCCTTTGAGGTTGGAACATTGGTTGCATCACCTACAACATAAATGTTTTCATACTTTTCCGCCTGGAGTGTATGATGGTCTGTCAGCACATACCCCATACCATCTCCCATTCCTGAGTTTTCAATATAATCCGCACCCAGGTTCGGCATGGTGGAGATAAAAAGATCATAATCTATCTTGTCGCCTCTTGCCGACTCAATATATTTTTCTTTGGTATTCACGGTTGAAAGATCAAAGTTCGGGGTCACCAGAATTTGTTTTTCTTCAGCCGTAGCAGTCATAACCTTAGTTGCGATTGGTTTTGTAAAAATACCAGTGTTAGGAGTAACAAATTCGATTTCAATATTGTCCCTGCAGCCTTTTTTAGCAAAGAACCAGTCTGCCATAAAGATGAATTCCATGGGAACAACCGGGCATTTATGGGGCATTTCAGCGATGTTGAAGATCATCTTGCCTTTGTCAAAGTATTTCATTCTCTTATACAAGGCCACTGCACTTTCCTGGGTGAAAAAGGTATGCTCATTGGATTTTGAATCTGGTTTCCAGTTTTCAAGCCCGTCCACTTCCTCGGGGGCAGGATGACAGCCCGTGGCAATGATCAGATAGTCATAGTCATATTTGCCTTTCTCGCATTCAACTACTCTTTTGTCAGGATTCACGCCTACAACTTCATCCAGAACAAAATTCACACCAGGGGGAATGAAATCACGTTTAGGTTTCTGGCAGTCATCTGCAGTATAAATTCCAAATGGAATAAACAGCCATCCTGGTTGATAATGATGCATTTCATCATTATCAATAATTGTGATTTCCCAGTCCCGACCCAAGTGTCTTTTCAGTTTAGCAGCACACATGGTTCCGCCGGCACCAGACCCAAGTATTACGATCTTTTTCATTTACCTCTCCTTTTAAAAAATTAAAATTGTAAAAAAGTTAAAAAATTAATAATAATAGTCCTTTATATTTTACATCACGTAAAAATCAGTAAATCCGAACCTTTCCAAAGTTCTTTGGTTGTCCCGATGGACAGGTCTGCAAGGGTGACTTTTTCCAATCGGGAGTAAAACGCTTCAATGGCTTCATCCCACGCCTCTTGTATAAGAGAATCCTGATGTTCTGAATAATTTGATGTATCATCTGGGGTTTCTTTTGGGGTGCGCTCTTTTTCAAACACACGGATAATCTGGGCCAAGGTTATTTGATCCGGGCTTTTGGCCAGTCTATGTCCTCCTTTGGGACCCCGTTTACTTGTTACAAATCTTGCATTTTTAATTGGTATGATAAGCTGCTCAAGGTATTTAATGGAGATGTTCTGGCGGGATGCGATGTCACCCATCTGCACCATCCCTTTGCTCTGGTGCATGGCCAGGTCAAGTAACATTCTGGTTCCATATCTGACTTGAGTTGCAAGTTTCATCATGGTAAAAAGTAAAATAATTAAAGTGTTTGTATTCTCTACTAATATAATCTATATCAATTTGGTATAGATTAAAAAAATATGAATATATTGTCAAGAGGGAAAATGAAAAAAACTAAAAAAGATAATTCAATTTTAAAAATTAAAAGATAACATACTGAAATCAAATCGTTTTTGAGGCATTATTTTTTTTGACTCAATTTGAATCAATGCCCGTGGGAAAAGGAAATAGATATGAAAGAACCTGCAACAGATTTGAAAACAAGGCTCAAAAAGACGGAAGAAGAATATAAGCTTTTATTTGATCAGGTACCTTGTCATGTCATGATTATTGACAGGGATTTTAAAATTGTCAGGGCCAATAAGCGGGCTGAAGACATGTTTGAAAACCTTAAAGGGGAATATTGTTATTCAGTACTAAAAGGCAGAAAAGAAAAATGCATCGAATGTACAGCAAGGCAAACTTTTGAAGATGGGATGCAGCATACGGGTCAACATGTCTGGAAACTGACCGATGGGAGAATCTTGAATATGCACGTCATTACCATTCCATTGAAAAATGAAGATGAGAAATATGATCTGGTCATGGAGATGGCTGTGGATATTTCCAGGACCGTAAAATTGCAAAATAGGCTGGAAGCCACCCATAATTATCTTGAATCATTGATTAATACATCAATGGACGGCATCGTAGGGATCAGCAAAAGGGGCAAGGTGGAAGTATTTAATTCAGCGGCCAGAAGCCTGTTTAATATTGAGCAGGGCCAGATTGTCTCCCAGGAGGATATCAGTACAATGCTTCCCAAAGGCTTTCTTGCCCAGGTGTCTGAGGGAATGGGCCATGTCTATCTGCCTGAGGCAGAACTCAAACGGAGCGATGGAGAAAAGTTTTATGGTCGTTTAATCGGGAATAAACTACGGGATGGCAAAAAAATAATCGGCATGGCATTTTCAGTTCACGACATCAGTCAGGTGAAAAAGCTTGAAAAAGAAAAAATCGAAGCTGAGCGCATGGCCATTGTGGGGCAGACTATTGCAGGACTGGCCCACGGGATTAAGAACCTGATCAATGCTCTGGATGGGGGAATGTATTTTCTCAAATCCGGAATAGGAAAAGGAGACATCAAAAGAGTCCATAAGGGGATTGAAACTCTGGCCAGAAATATTGATCGTATCCGGCTGTTCTCAAAAGCATTCTTAAATTATTCCAGGTTCAGGGCCATAATACCGATTTTGAGTAATCCCGCAGATATTGTAACCGAAGTGGTTGAATCTTTTGCCGCTAAAATTTCAGAAAATAACATTAAGATTAAACTGCAGCTTGATGAGCAGCTTGCTTTGGCTCCCCTTGATTATGAAAAAATACACGAATGTGTGACAAACCTTGTGGGCAATGCCATTGATGCCTTTGTCGATGTGGACAAAGACAGGGACAAAAAAATCTGGGTTACAGTGTATGAGGAAGAAGGCAGCATTTATATCGAAGTCAAAGACAATGGATGTGGTATTGACAAAGACCACAGGCAAAGGCTGTTCAGTAAATTTTTTACCACCAAAGGGCTGGAAGGTACTGGCCTTGGCCTTTTAATGACCCAAAAGATAATCCAGGAGCATGGCGGTAATATCAGCGTACTCTCAAAAAAAGGGGAGGGTTCGATTTTCAGATTACGCCTGATCAGAGGAAGGCTGCCAAAAATTTCAGACTGATTTTTTAAAAAGCATAGGCTAATCGTTATTATTTTTTTTTAACTCAGACTCAATCTTTATTATAAAATCATCAAAGGTTCTGGGATTGATCTGT
>JAHJDU010000229.1 GCA_018812385.1 Pseudomonadota bacterium | reverse complement strand
GACCCGCTGTTTCACAGTATAAACAGGAATAAACTGGGCATCCTTTTAGACCTGACCCGGCCTGAAGGCAAAACACTCATCCGGGACTTGATAAAAAAAAGTGATGTCGTGGTAGAAAACTTCTCCCCTGGAGTGATGAAAAGACTCTCTTTAGATTATGATGAATTAAAGAAACTGAAAAAAGACATTATCATGATTTCTTTTCCAGGTGTGGGCAGCGAGGGACCTTTGTCGGATGTGGTCACCTACGGCCCATCACTTGCTGCACTTTCGGGTCTGGACAATCTGATCGGATATGAAGGCGAACGGGTCTTAGGGATGCAGCAGGCCTATGCTGATATTAATTCCTCCCTTTTCGGTGCTTTTGCAGTTCAAATTGCATTATACCATCGTGAAAAATATAAAGAAGGCCAGCACATAGAGGTTGCCCAGATGGAATCCCTGTTGAGCACCATGCCGGAACCGATGATGGAATACAGTTTTAATAATCGCAATTTAACCTCAGTGGGCAATAACAACGCTATGATGGCCGTTCACAACAATTACCCCTGCATGGGAGAAGACAAGTGGGTATCCATCGCCATTCTGACGGATGTGGAATGGAAATCTTTTTGTTCGGCCTTAGGTGATCCCTCCTGGACACAGGAAGATGATTTTGCAGATAATCACAAAAGAAGAGCGAACCGCAAAAAACTCGATCAACTCATTGGCGAATGGACCCTGACAAAGACGTCTTATGAAGTCATGGGAATTCTCCAGAATGCAGGTGTTGCCGCAACTCCCTGTGCCGATACCGAAGACCGGTTTTCAGACCCTCATCTTCAGGAACGTCAGAACATTGTCAATATTGAACACCCGGTAACAGGACTTGATTTTGTTCCCAACGTTGTATGCAATTTGAGTGAAACACCCGGCCAGATCAGAAGACCTGCACCCATGCTCGGAGAGCATAATCATTATGTTTACGGAGAGATTTTGGGACTGCCCAAAGAAAAAATTGAACAATATATAGAAGAAAAAATTATTTATTAAAAAGCAAGAGGGCTTAATGCAAGTTGATACTATTATAAAAAACTGTAAGATTGTCAGGCATGACGGGATCCTGGATGCCGGATTAGCCATTGACCGTGGGAAAATAGTTGCCCTGGCAAAGGAATCCGAACTGCCGGATGCCAAAACTATGATAGATGGCAAGGGAAACTTTGTCATTCCCGGAATCGTGGATGCCCATGTTCATCTTCAGTATCCACCGGGTATTGATCCTGAATCAAATATCCGGGCTGAAACCCTGGCCTGTGCGGCAGGCGGATGCACCACCCTGATACACTTGCTGGCGCCAGCAGACAATATTAAAGACCAGGCAAAGGAATTTGTCGGACTCTATGAAAAAAATGCCTATGTCGACCTTGCTTTAAGTGCACGGATTTATACCAGGGAAAATATAAGTCAAATCAGTGAGATATATGATTACGGGATTAACAGTGTCAAACTTTTGCTCCCTTACAAGGGAAGTGAAGCCGTCTGGAAAGGACGTGCCGGCGGTATAGATGACGGCATTGTTTATCTTACCTTTAAAGAGGTCGCAAGGCTGGCCAAACAGGGACGTGACATGTTTGTCAGGGTCCACTGTGAAAACGTGGAAATCTTTCTTGCGATGAAAAACGAATTCTTAGACCAGGGTAAGGAACCAGGCTCCTGGAATGAGGTAAGAACAAGGGTTTGTGAACAGGAATCCATGCAAAAATGCCTCTATCTGGCCGAAATAACCGGATGCCCTATCTATATTGTCCATATGACCATTAAAGAAGGCCTGCAGCTTTTGACAAAAGCCAAAGCCCAGGGCGTAAATGTGATGACTGAAACCTGTGTCCAATATTTAACGCAGAACACGGATAATGTTGATCCGATCCTTTCCAAGGTCAACCCGCCCATCCGTGAGTCCGAAGATAACGAAAAACTTTGGGAGGCGTTAAGAAACGGCAGCATTGATGTGGTTGCCACAGACCACGCCCCGGTCCCAAAATCAATGAAGCAAAATTTCTGGGATGCCACACCCGGCATGCCCGGCTCAGAAACCTTTTTGCCCCTGATGCTAAGTGAAGGGGTAAACAAAGGACGAATTTCTCTGGAACGACTCGTTGATGTCTGCTGCTACAGCCCGGCTCGAAAATTCGGCCTTGCCCCCCGAAAAGGGGTTCTGGATATCGGTTCTGATGCAGACCTTTCGTTAATTGATCTTGAAAAAGAGGATATTGCCCCTGAAAATCCGAAGTATTCCAACAGCGATTTTTCAACTGTGGCAGGAAAAAAAATCAAAGGGTGGCCGACTCTGACCATGCTGAGGGGAAAAATTGTTGTCAAGGATCAAAAAGTAACCGGTGAAAGCGGATATGGCAGGTATGTACCGGGTCAATAGAGAAGGCCATACCCTGTTAATTTAGATAAGTATGAATAATAAATATTTTAGATCATTAATAAGATAAACCTAAGGAGATAGTGATGAGTTCAGACACAATTACGTCAGAAACACTGATTTATGAAAAAAAAGATTATAAAGAGGGGTCAGTTGCTACCCTGCAATTTAACAAACCGCATACCATGAATGCATTGAATATTGAATTCAGCAAGGAAATCGATGCTGCCCTGGATCAAATTGAACAGGATGATGATGTCAAGGCCGTCGTTTTTAAGGGCTCTGGAAATGCATTCTCTTCCGGATATGATCTTGGGCGTGTCTATTTTGTTTACGGTGGTGGCTCGGGAAAACCCAAAGACGACACCCGGCGCCCCAGTCAGAGAGCCCGGCTGGCATATGACAAATGGCGTGCGGAAAGCCTTCGCAGGATATTCTTCATGGACAAGATCACCATTGCACAGGTCCATGGATATTGTATCGGCGGCGGTCTATACATGTACCTTTGCTGTGATATGACAGTCTGTTCCGAAGATGCCAAGATCGGCCATGCTGAACAGAGACTCGGTTTTGCAGGGTCCATGTATGTGTTTCCGATTCTCATGAGCCTGATCGGCCAGAAAAAAGCCAGGGAAATGCTGCTTACAGGAAAACTGCTGGACGGGATAGAAGCGGAAAGAATCGGTCTTGTTAATACAGTTGTACCGCTGGACCAGCTTGACGAGGAGGTCAGAAAACTGGCTGAATCCATGACCCTTCTCCCCCGTGACGGTATTGCCATAGGCAAGGCCTGTGCGAGACTGGCATATGATTCCATGGGACTGACCTCCGCCTTTGGACAGGGATACCTTGGACATACCATGTTCACCAATACAAGATTTGAGGAAGGCGAGTACAATTTCCTCAGACGACGAAGGGATGTCGGAGTGAAAGAGGCCATCAAGGAAAGGGACGCCCGATATAATAGAATTTTTGATAAATAGGATTTTT
>JAHJDU010000228.1 GCA_018812385.1 Pseudomonadota bacterium | reverse complement strand
GGCAGGCAAAGACGGCAGGATATCCTGTCTGGAATGCTGGGATATTGCAAAGAAATTAAAAATCAAAAAATTTGATATAGGATCAGCATGTGAACAAAAAGACATCCGGATAAAACCCTGTCAATTGGGTGCTTTTTAAACTATCATTCATTGTTAAGCTTTTTTTGCGTTTTTCGCTTTCTGTTTTGTTTTTGCTTTTTTATCTTTTCTATTTTTTTTAGTTCTTTCTCATCCTTGCCTGTCATGGCTTCTTCTATTTTTTCAAGAAGCCTGCGCAAGGCAAAAAACCGGTTTAATCGCTGGGATCTTGATTTGCCACATTTCACTGATAAATTGGTTTTTTTATGTTTGAGAAACACGGCAGAAGAGGATTTATTGACCTTTTGTCCTCCTCTGCCCGATGCTTTGATAAATTTTTCTTCAAAATCTTCTTTTTTGATTCCCAGGTCGTTCATCCTCTTTTCGAGGTCAAACAATTTATCTTTGCCAGGTTCTGTCATCCCAATTTAGCCAAGTTATATTTTTTTTACTTGTTTTTCCAGACAGGCCTTCTTTTCTCCTCAAAACTGGCAATACCTTCAAGGGTATCTTCTGTTTTCATCATGGTGTTAAGAAAATAATTGCTGACAAGATCCACACCCTGGAAAAAATTGGTTCCAATATGACGTTTTACCGCCCGTTTGTTAAGACGGATGATCAATGGGCTTGCATGGCAGATTTGTTTTACCTGGCCATCAATGGTTGCCTGGAAATCATCAATAGATGCCACCTTTGATACAAATCCAAGGTCCTTGGCTTCCTGGGCAGTATAATTCTGACCCGTGGTAACAATTTCAATGGCTTTGGCTGGGCCTACAAGCTCGGGAAGCCTCAACGCAGCATAGGGCGGGAAAAAACCCAGTTTGATTTCCGGCTGCCCCAATATGGCTTTTTCCGAGGCAATGACAATATCACAGGCAATGGCAACTTCCATGCCTCCCCCTAAGCATGCGCCATTTACAGCGGCAATAATGGGGATATCAATCATATTTATCAGTTCAAAAATCCGGTTAAATGTTGCCACCATTGCATCCACATTATCTGGTTTATGGTCTGCCACTTCCACGCCGGCACAAAAGCTTCTGCCTTCGCCTGTAATCACAACGCATTTTAGTTCTTCATCTGCTGCTATTTTTTCAAGCTGGGCATTGAGCTCATTCATCATGGGGATGTCCAGGACGTTGTGTTTGGGTCGATCAAGAATGATCCTGGCAACCTGACCATTGTTTTCAATTTTTAAAAATTTAGGTTCTGCCATGTTGGCCTCCTGATAATATAATCGGGTAAAATAATCTGGTTTAATTTATTTATCCTCTGATAACCCTGGGTGTAATCATATGATGCTGGGGGCAGATGGATTTTGGATTCTGATAACAAGCCCCTGCAAAGGCTTTCAGATAATCACGCAATGCGTTCATTTTAACCACTTCATCCACCATACCATATTTTGCACAATAGGCCGGTCTTGAATTATTATAGTATTCCTTGGCCTGCTGATTCATTTTCTCGATAATGGGCTCAAGGGGACGTCCTGCATCTTTTTCTTTGACAAGTCTTCTGGAAAAACTGGCTGCCGCAGCTGTTTCACCATGCATAACGTAAATTTCAGTTGTACCTACCCCCAGGGTAAAGGCATTGTGACGGTTGGCAGTAGGACCTCCCATAACATAATGGGCTGCTGCTGTGCCTTTTCTCAAGGTGATCAGGGTCATGGGCACATCTGTCTGCTGGATGGAATAGATCAAGGACTGGCCAAGGCCGAGAAGTTCAGCTTTTTCAGCAATATCACCCACATCAATGCCCGAAGTATCCTGGAACCAGATCAAGGGGATTCGATCCCGTCCGCAAAAGGTGACAAATTCATTCATTTTTATCAGGCCCTGGCGATATAGCTTACCACCGATTCCGCCGTAATTTGCATACTCGGGATAATTTTCTCCCAGCCAGCCCTGGTTGTTACCGATGATTCCCACAAGGAATCCATCCATTTTCACTAGACCCGTATAAATCTCCGGGCCGTAATCTGGTTTGAATTCCATGTGTTCGCTGCCGTCAACAAGACGGGCAATGATTTCTTTAAAATTATAAATCTGTTTCTGGTTATAGGGTATTAGACGGTAAAGGTCTTCTGCCGGAAACCTTGGCGCTTTGGGTTCTGCTACCCTGAAGAATTTCGGGTTATAGGCCGGCATATCTTTCATATAATCTTTGAGTCCGTCAAGAACGCCTTTTTCTTCTTCATAGACATACCTGAAAAAGCCGGTTTCATTAAAATGGATATCAACTGATCCCGGGGGTTTGGCCTTGAATTGTTTTGCGGATGCTATGAGTTGCTCTGCGCCTTCCAGATCAAAGTAGCCCTTGGGAGACATGCCGCTTAAAATACCTCCGCCGCCCACGGCAATATTGCAATCTTTATGGGCAAACAGAATAGTCGGGCTGATGCCCTGGTATCCGCCGCCGGCAGGGTTAGTGCCATAGATGCCGGCCAGTATTGGAATTCCCATTTGCTCAAGTTCTGCATGACGGTAAAAGGTTGTACCGCTTCCTCTTCTGTTGGCATAAAACTTTTCCTGTTCAGTCAGCTTTACACCGCTGCAGTTGACCAGCCAGACCAGGGGGATATTCAGTCGTTTTGACAGATCAGTGACCCTCAGGATATTTTCAGGCTGTCCCGGAAGCCATGCGCCTGCCATGACTTTATTATCAAATCCGGCAACAACACACCATTTGCCGGAAATCTTTGCCAGACCATCAATGACATTTGTGGTATTTTCCTCATTATCTTCCGGATTGAAAAGTGTGTGTAAGGGATTCCAGGTACCTGGATCAACCAGATATTCAAGACGCTGCCAGACTGTCATGACACCCCTTGCATTGATTTTTTCAGTGGGCATGCCAGCGTTTTTCACTTTTTCAACTTCAACATCAATCCCGGCTTCCACTTCCAGAATATTTTTTAGGTTTTGTTCTGAACTTAACATTTGGCCTTTATTAAGTGCCACACCAAATTCTGTCATTTTTTCAAAATATTGTCTCATTCTTTACTCCCGGTCAACATAATAAATTATTATTTGAGATCTATAACCCCCATTAAAAGGAAGTCAATCGCTTATCAAGAAATCTTAAATCCAATATCCTGCCAAGAGGGAACACCCCACTTGACTTTAAACTTTTCTTTAAGTATAGACCAAAATGGTCTTGTTTAAGAAAAAATCTTTTTCTGGCAAGGAAAAAATCAAATATGTTTTGAACAAAGGAGATGAAAATGAGCACAGAAATTTTAGCCCCCATGCCCGGTACAATCTTCCAGGTCAATGTGAAAGAAGGCGATGATGTTGTTGAGGGACAGGAGCTTTTGGTCCTTGAAGCCATGAAAATGGAAAACCCCATTGTTTCAACTATTGAAGGCAAGGTAAAACAAGTCAATGTAAAAGTGGAAGACAAAGTCGCCACCAAACAGCTTCTTCTTGTTATTGAATAATCATCAATACCTTGATCAATACCGGGCATACCAAATTTTGTATCTGCAGAGGGCCTCATTCTTTGTGCTCTCTGCATGATATGAACTTGTTCATTTTCTTCTTTGTATAACCCTTTATTTATTTGACTTATCCTTAATTAAACCAAACAGCTGGGAATAGCCCTTTCCATCCTATTGTTTCCTATAAAAAAATACCTTTTTATTACCGCTTAAAGATGAAATAAATCCCCTTCTTTGTCAAGCTATTTTTTAGCTATATTTTAACTTTTTTCTTGACAAGTCTATCAAATTTTAGTTTAGTTTACAACTTATGTTATGATATGAAACATATGTTTTGATATATAAAATATTTCAGTGTAACCGTTTAGGAGGAACAATGGATTTTCAATTATCAAAAGAGCTTCAAATGCTCCAGAAAGAAATCAGAAATTTTGCTAAAAAACAGATCGAACCCTTTGTAGATGAATGGGATGAAAAACACTATTTTCCCATTGAAGAGGTCATGAGACCTCTTGGCAAACTGGGGTTTTTCGGAACTATTATCCCTGAAGAATATGGTGGGGAAGACATGGGTTTTATGGCTGCCATGATCGTGACTGAAGAACTTGCCAAAGTATCCTCTTCATTAAGAGTCCAGGTCAACATGCAGGTTTTGGGATGTGCCTATACCATCTTCAAATATGGGAATGAAGAAGTTAAAAAGAAATATGTGGAAAAACTGTGCACTGCCGAATATATCGGCGGGTTTGGTATTACAGAGTCTGATGCAGGGTCAGATGTTATGGCCATGGCTTCAACAGCTGAAGACAAAGGGGATCACTGGCTCTTGAACGGTTCCAAAACCTGGATTTCCAATGCCAATTTTGCAGACGCTCTCATCTACTATGCTTACACTGATAAAGCCGCAGGATCAAAAGGGCTTTCCGCTTTTGTTATCGAGCCTAAAAACTTTGAAGGAATCAAGACTTCGGGTCTTGACAAACTGGGTTCACATTCCTCGCCCACAGGAGAGCTTTTCCTTGATAATGTTAAAGTACCCAAAGAGAATATTCTGGGTAAACCCGGTGACGGTGCAAAGATAGTGTTCTCATCTTTGAACCAGACAAGGCTGTCCGCCGCCGCCGGTGGTGTAGGGCTTGCCCAGGCATGTCTTGACGTGTCCACCAAATATTGCAATGAAAGAAAACAATTTGGCAAAAAAATCGGTGAATTCCAGATGAACCAGGATATGATCGCCCAGATGACGGCTGAAATAGAAGCTGCCCGTCTTGTTGTCTACAAAGCAGCCTGGGAAAAAGACCAGGGCAAATTAAACAATGGTCGTGATGTGGCCATTGCAAAATATCTTGCCGGTGAAGTAGCGACAAAATGTGCCAACTATGCCATGAGAATCCTGGGTGCTTATGGATACTCCACAGAATATCCCGTTGCCAGATACTACAGGGATGCCCCTACCTATTCCATGGTTGAAGGTTCTACAAATATCTGCAAATGGATCATTGCACTGGATCAGCTTGGGTTTAGAAAAGCCAACAGATAGTTAAAAAGAAAAATTATTATTAATCGCCATGAAGGACATGAAGATAATAAAGTTTGCTTCGTGTCCTTCATGGTCTTCATGGTAAAAAATTCTGTGAGTCTGTCTATATTCTGTTAAATTAATGACGTTGATCTCTCACAGATCCTGAAAGGAGGAAAAGGTGGACCCAAAAGATATCGCAAAAAAAACAGGTGAAACTGCAAAGCTTTATTTTTCCACTGTTAAGGATGAGGAAAAACCATATAATCTGTGGAGACATTTTGACAAGGACCTTGCAAAGGACATGTCTCTGTATATCACAGGCCAGATGTATTCCAGGAAAAAGATCCCCCATCAAACCCGGCAACTAATCACTGTGGCGGCGTTAACAGTTCTTTCAAAACCAGATGAACTCAAGCTCCATACCCACGCTGCCCTGAATGTGGGCTGCACAAAAGAAGAGATCGCAGAAGTAATTTTCCAGACCAGTATTTATGGGGGTGTGCCTGCGGCCAATACAGCCCTGACAGTTCTTAAAAAAGTTTTGGAAGAACGCAACGAAGAATAGATTCTATCTTCACAATTACCCTTCTCCCATTTCCAGTATCAGGATACAATCTGGCGGGCAAACGCTGATGCCTTGTCTTTAATAGACTCGTTCATCTGGTCTGCTGTTGTGCACATGCCGATAAAAAGTTCTCCTGCTTTTACAGTCTTATGGGGTTTTTGCATCCGCTCAAAGGCCGTAAAAACTCCCTCTGCGTTGTTTTCATAGGGACCTGCACCTGTTACGAGAAGTGCCTGGCGCTGCCCGTCCACTAAAGATGCGTGATCAGGCTCATGAAAGCGGGTGTAAAGACAATAGGTTCTGTCGATAAGCGCTTTTATCTGGGCTGTAAATCCCCAGAAATAAAGAGGGGATGCAAAAATGACCAACTGGGCGTTAACCATTTTTTCAAGGATTTCCAGGGCATCATCTTTTTGTATGCATCCTATTTTTTCAGGTTCTTCCTTGCATTTGGCACAGGCAAGGCATCCTTTTATATTTTTTGAATTCAGATAGATGGTCTCGACTTCATGTCCCAGGGATTTTAACTCATCTTCCACCCATCCAAGTACTTTGGCAGTATTTCCTTTTTTCCGGGGACTGCCCTGTAACGC
>JAHJDU010000227.1 GCA_018812385.1 Pseudomonadota bacterium | reverse complement strand
CGTGTGCTCTTCCGATCTCATGAAAAAATTTACAATTGATGTCCATCAAATTGATAGTATGCATTATCAGGTTCCAGGACAGCAGTCTTATCTTCAGGGAGATTTTTTTGTTGAACCCGACCTTTCCAATGCAGGCTATTTCTGGGCTATTGGTGCTATAACCGGCAAAATGATTTTTGTTAAAAATATCAATAATAATTCTCTTCAAGGGGATTTAAAACAGATTAAAATTTTAGAACAGATGGGGTGTACCTTAAAAATTGAAGATAACCAGATCGGTGTCTGCGGAGGTACTCTTACTGGAATTAATGTGGATATGTCTGATACCCCGGATGCTGTCCCTGCCATTGCTGTTGTTGCAAGCTTTGCAAAAGGAAAAACCAGAATATATAATATTAAGCATTTACGCGAAAAAGAGTGTGACAGGATTGATGCTGTCTATTCACAACTTATGAAAATGGGTATAAAGGTTAAGCAAGGAGAAGATTTTTTAGAAATCACAGGTGGAAATCCAAAGGGAGCAAGAATAGAAACATTTAATGATCACAGAATCGCCATGGCATTTTCCATGCCAGGTCTAATAATCCCTGGCATGGAAATTGAAAATGAGACATGTGTTGAAAAGTCTTTTCCAAATTACTGGGATATATTTGATGTATTACAGGAATGATTTATTTATTTTTTATTGAATTTAATATGAAAATATTTCTTATTGGCTATAGGTGTACAGGAAAGACGACTCTGGGAAAAATTCTTGCCCATCGTCTCAATTTTGATTTCATTGATACAGATCGCCTCATTGAACAACACCTTGGATCAACTATTCTGGAAATTATTGAAAACCAGGGATGGAAAAAATTTCGACAAATAGAAAAGCAGATACTTTTGAATACAAAAAAAAATAAAAATACTATAATTGCCACAGGCGGCGGAATTATTATAGATCATGATAATCAGCAATTTATTAAAAAAAATGGGTTCTGTGTCTGGCTTGATGCAGATATCAAGACAATTATGGACAGATTAAATATAGATAATAAAACAAGGACCTTAAGGAGGCCTCCGCTTACAAATAAAGATTTATTTGCAGAAACAAATGAAATCCTAAAAAAAAGAAAACCTTTATATGAAAAGACCGCCCAAATAAGGATTGATGTAAGCTTTCATACACCCGAAGAAATTGTTAATATCATTGACAGGAGATTAAAAGATGTCAGGCAGTAGTTTTGGAAAAGCATTCAATATCACGACCTTTGGCGAATCACACGGCAAGGCAATAGGCGTTGTTATTCAAGGGTGTCCTCCGGGTCTTGTGATTGACGAGGATATCATACAAAAGGCCCTTGATAAAAGAAAGCCCGGGTCAGGGGTATCCAGTACAAAACGAAGGGAACCAGACCATCCCATCATCCTGTCAGGTACATTTAACGGCCAAACCACTGGAACGCCTATTATGATTTTGATAGAAAATAAAGACGCAGAATCAAAATCCTATGATCCTATTGCCTCTGTTTTCAGACCAGGCCATGGTGATTTTACCTATCAGGCCAAATATGGCATCAGAGATTACAGGGGAGGAGGAAGAGCCTCTGCAAGGGAGACGGCTGCAAGGGTGGCAGCAGGTGCTGTTGCGCAACTGGTGCTTGATCAGCAAAACATTAAAATTTATAGCTATACCCTTGAACTTGGCGGTATCCGGGCCCTTAAGATTGATGATATATCTGAAAAGGAAAAAAACTATTTGCAATGTCCTGATTTAGATGCAGCCCATAAAATGGAAAAAAAAATCAAAGATATTAAAATCAAAGGGGATTCTTTAGGTGGTATCGTTGAAATTATCGCATTAAATGTACCCCCGGGTTTAGGAGAACCTGTTTTTGACAAGCTGGATGCTGATATTGCCAAAGCCCTTATGAGTATTGGAGCTGTCAAGGCAGTTGAAATAGGTGCAGGAATTCGTGCTCCCAAAATGACAGGCTTTGAGAACAATGACCAGATTTTATTGGATGGATTTCAAACAAATCATTCCGGAGGTATTCTGGCAGGGATTTCAAATGGGGATGACATTATTGCAAGGGTTCATGTCAAGCCGATACCTTCTATCCTTAAACCCCAGCAGACAATCGATGAGAAGGGTAGTTCAATTGAAATTTCAACAAAAGGCCGACATGACATCTGTGCCATTCCAAGAATTAATAAGGTCTGTGAGGCCATGATGGCAATTGTACTCACAGACCATTTATTGCGTCAAAAAATCTTAGGCTGATTATTTTTTTACAATATCAGATTCAAGTTTATCAGCAATTTCAATTGCTGTGGTTAAAGAATCATTGATCATAAATAATTGAATTTTCAATGTTTTTAAAGAAGCAGCGCTGGCAGAAATCTTTTCTTTGCTTGAAAACAGTTTTGCAAGTTCCTTGGATTTTTTTGCAAGGTTAGTTAATTTTTCGCTGAAATTTACAATTTCATCTGCCCATTTATCTCTTTCTTCCTTTGAAAGCTCAATATTTGCATTACTCGTTCCATTTATAAGATGGTCTATTTGATAGTCTTCAGGATTTGCAATTATTTCATACATGTTATTTTCCTTTCAAAACAAATTCATATCAACTTTAATTTTTATTGTTTAAGAATATTTGATTCATCTGTTTAAGTCAAGCTTTGCCTTTTAGGCCTGATCTAAAAAAAACTTAGTTAAATCCCCTTTGGTATAAAGTATTTTCAATACTGAAAGGTAATAAGTATATTCAGCATCTGAAATTCTCCTTTGAGCCGTGACCAATAACGTATTTGCATCCATCATATCAATGCTGTCAGCCATACCATATTTAAACTGCATTTGAACCGCATTAAAGTTCTCCTGGGCAGATTTCAGCTCATCCTGTAAATTCAATAGCGTACTTTTTGCTGTTTGATAATCCAGAAAGGAAATTTTTGCATCCAGAATAATCTTTTTTTCCTGGAGAATTAATGCATTTTCTGCCTTTCTTTGGTCTGCAAGGGCCTGCCTGATCTGGGCTTTTCTTAAGCCACCATCATATAAGGTAAAAACAAGTTCCCCTGAGAAATACAGGTCTTCAGTGTCATAATCCACATCCCTGGGCGTATAATCATAGGTGATATCTGTCTCTTTATATCCTGCCTCAAGAGAAATTGTCGGCCAAAAATCGCTTTTTTCATACCTTACAGTTTTCCTGGCAATGTCGAGATTCTTTTTTGCCTCTTTAATTTCCGTCCTGTTTTTTAAGGCATAGGTTTGAATATCTTCCAAGCTGGAGTGATACTTTTCAATATCCTCAATATTTCCTTTTTGAAGAGTATAATCCTCCTCAATCTCCACAAGGTTACGTAAAACTGCCTTGGTTTGCAATACACCATTTTCTGCTTTTACTTTTTCTGTCAAAGATTTGGATAGTTCTGCCTCAGCCCTGTATAAATCTGTTTTGGTTACATTGCCAACGCTTAATTTCTCTTTAACTGCATCCCTGTGAGTGGTAAGCCGGTTTACATCTGATTGGGCAATTTCAAGATATCTTTGTGCACTCAAAATATTGTAATAGGCCTGGGACACCTGTAATAAATACTGAGAACGAATGCTTTCAAGCAAAAATTCTTTGCCCTCAATGCTTTTTTTTGTAACATCCAGGGCAATCAATTCTTTTCCATTGAGTGTAAATGACTGTTTCAACTTAACGCCTAGGGTCAGGGTATTGGGAGCTGTGATACCATCATTTTTATACTCTGTCATGCTGCCGAAAGTTGTGGCGCGGGGTATTAAAACAGATAATGCTCTGGCCTTTTCCTGTTGAGCGATATACACATCTTCCTGGGCAATCTTAATTGTCTCACTATGCTTATTGGCAAGTTGTGCCAATTCATAAAGAGAATAGGTTGTTTGACAAAAGGCTGGAATCTGGCTGAAAACAATGGTGAAAATGATGAAAAATAATTGAATTGGCGTTTTATTCATTTGGGAACCTCATTTATTGAAAATAAAAATACAGTCAACAATATTATCATTTTGTAATTAGCGTCAAGCTTACAAAGTATTAAAATCAAGATTATTATAAAATATTTCTTCTCAATATTCTTTTATATCTGCAGAATCTTTTTATTGCAACAATGGATAAATATCCTATTTTGTGATATTAATCTCCAAAAATTATATATACAAT
>JAHJDU010000226.1 GCA_018812385.1 Pseudomonadota bacterium | reverse complement strand
TGTTTTAAGATAAAACATCCTGGTTGGTTCATATAAAGGGCGAGAAGAGGTTTCTATCCAAATGTTTTTGCCGCCCAGTGTTGCAATATCCGCTTCTATTAAACGCATCAAACCTTTCCCAATCCCCGTATTTTTCTGGTTTTGATGAACGGCGATCCAGTACAAATCAAAGCTGTCAGCAGTACAAGGCGTTTTTCCATAACACGCAAATGCAATAGGTGTCGCATCTTTTTCTACAATGATAAATATGTATCCACTTTTTTCTTGGCCCTTGATTAAATTTTCCTGGACCAGTTCCTGGGCAACGTCGATCTCATAATCGTAAAAAAAAGAGGATGAATGTAATATTTCCCGGACCGAATTAATGTCGGTTTTTTTTAATTTTTTTCTAAAATTCATTTTTTTAATTTAAATCTTCTAAAATTCTTTTTATCATTGTTTCATTATCATACCCGGCATATCCAGCAGCTGCAACAAACCCGCTATCAGGGGCAATGCAAGGGTTTCCATTGATTTCCAATATATAGACATTTTCATTGATATCCACTCTAAAATCAATGCGGACATATCCTTTCAGGTTAAATGCTTTCCACGATTGCTGGCATATCATGGTAAGAATTTTTTTTAATTTTTGATTGTTTTCAAGTGTGCCAAATGACCGGTTGGTTTGTTTGTACTCATCACTGTTCACATCCCATTTTGCTTTATAGCCAACAATTTTTGGTTTGTCATCAAAATAACCGGCAAAAATCATTTCAGCCTGGGGCAAAACCTCAACTCCATTTTCATGGGCCAGCATGCTCACATTGAATTCTCTTCCGTCAATAAATTCTTCAACAAAATAATGAGAACCTGGCAATTGCTTTATTTTTTCAAATTTGTTTTTTTCTGCAGGTTTAAAAATAAAATCAGCCGTAATTCCTACAGATGCCTCTTCCCATACAGGTTTAGCAATATAAGTCTTCTCGGCATTTAGTTTATCAAGTTCAGTAATAGAAAAAAAATCAGCCGTGGGAAGATTATTAAATCTCATTATTTTTTTAGCCAGAACCTTATTTGTAGTGATAAACAAGGCATCCAGAGGAACTCCTGTATAGGGTATCTTTAAAGAATTTAATATGGCAGGCGCAAAATAGATCAATTCACCTTTTCCCCATAACGACTCCACAAGGTTAAAAACAATATCAGGCTGTTCATTTCTAACCCTTTCCATGTCATCCATTAAATTGTTTCCAATAGTATGGCAAACTACCTGGCAATTTAGATTTTTGCATGCCTCTTTTACCAGATCTCTCTGATTGATAACATCTACTTCATCAGGGGTATTGTTAAATATTTGATTGTAAAGTATGACAACTTTTGAGTTCATGCGTTAAAATTTCTTTTTATGGCTGATTTTAATATGGCATTAATTATTTCTTGATAAGATATATTGTTCAAGTGACAGAGAATTGGCAGATCAGAAATAACAGGATTAAGTCCTGCCAATGGATTTACTTCAATAAAGCTGATTTTGCCATTCCGGTCAATCTTCACATCAACTCTTCCACCATCCAGACAATTCAGGGATCGCCATGCTTTTAAAGCCACTTCTTTGCATTCTTCAAGCAAGTCTCCTTTAACGGCCACATACTCCACAAGACCAACATAATTTTCTTTATTGTTGTATGAATAAAAGTTTTCAGTCTCTTTTTTGTAAATGATTTCCATGGCTCCTGGTACATATGCTTTTTGGCCACTGCCCAGGACCCCCACAGTAAATTCCCTGCCAGGCAGAAATTCCTCCACCAGAACAGCCTGATTAAATTTTTTAAGCAGGTTGGCACATACAATTTTCAATTTTTTTTTCGAATTAATCACAGAAGCGGCATCAATCCCTTTTCCCGTTCCCTCTGAAACTGGTTTTGCAAAAAGCGGATATTCAAGCTTAATATCACTCATGTCAGATAATTGAGATACAACATGAAATGCCGGGGTATTTACACCGCTGTCCCTTACAACCTGTTTTGCAAAGGCTTTATTTAATGCAATCCCCAGGGTAACAGGACCTGAAAACACATAGGGTATTTTGTAGGCATCAAGCAGGGCAGGAACTAAAGATTCACGGCCCTCGCCATATAAACCTTCGGCAATATTAAAAATCAGATCCCATTTTTTATTTTCCAGAAGCGCTTTCATCAGGCTTTGTACATGGCCGATGCGCTCGGTTTGAAATCCTGCATGGTGAATGGCCAGCTCTATTCCTTCAATAGTGCTTTCCTTGTCAAATTCAGCCGTTTCTTCCAGGGAATAACCCTGGTTTAAATAATCTGATCTAAGGTCATAGGTAAGTCCGATTTTCATAGTTTCTTAGATACTCCTGTTGATAAATATCCTTGAAAAAAATTCCTTGCGGTTACTCCAAGGGTTCTGGTTTTATAGACACCTTCCTGGATAAATAAAACAGGAAATAAAAGCTTGCCCAACTGGGCCCCATTATTTGCAAAATCTGTTGCGGTAAGAGACCATGTGCCAGTAGGATCACCCTTTGCCGGGTCAAATCCAAGGCTTACGATTAAATAGTCAGGATTAAACGCTTTTATGGCTTTTATGGCCTTTTTCAAACAGCTAAGGTATTCTTTGCCGGAAATTGCTTTTTTTAAAGGAAGATTCAAATTAAGGCCTTGTCCATCCCCCTCTCCTTTTTCATCAGCAAAGCCTGTAAAATAGGGATATGCAAAAGAAGGATTCCCGTGAATTGAAATCGTAAAAACATCTTTTCTGTCATAAAAAATTTGTTGCTGCCCATTGCCATGATGATAATCAATATCTAAAATTGCAATTTTCCCATATTTTGAAAGAAAATTTGCAGCAATGGCAGAATTGTTAAAATAACAAAATCCTCCAAAGACATCTTTTTCAGCATGATGTCCCGGAGGCCTTACCAGAGCATAGGCAGTATGGTACCCTTCCAGCAACAGCTCAGCCCCGGTCAAGGCGCAGTTTGCCCCTGACCGGGCTGCCAGAAAGGCATTTTTGTTTATGGGTGTAAAGGTATCAATACAATAATACCCTGCAAGTACTGAAGCCTCCCTGGGTGGCCGCGTTTTATTCCGAACGGGGAAAACATAAGGGTAAATGGATTTTCCTTCAGGCAGTTTATCACATATAGTCTTGAAATAATTAAAATATTTAATATTATGGACCTGGGTTATGTATTTATCTGGGTATCCTCTGGAAGGCCTGATTTTAAAAGCATTTAGTTTCTCAATTTCCTTTAGAATGCTTTTTATACGTATTGGCGACTCAATATATCCTATTTCCTTAATGTGATGGACATCGTGTTTATCATTGATTATCAAAGGAATTTCATCTTTGACGGGAACGGTTTTTTCAATAGGTCTTTCTTTAACAATGTATTTAAAATCTCTTATCTTTACAGGATTGTCATGTATTGAAGATAAAATCATTTTTATATAGTTTTCAGGGCAATAAAC
>JAHJDU010000225.1 GCA_018812385.1 Pseudomonadota bacterium | reverse complement strand
TTTCAACATCTTCCCCAACATAACCAGCTTCGGTTAAAGCCGTTGCATCTGCAATTGCAAAGGGAACATCTAAAAATCTGGCAAGGGTCTGTGCAAGAAGCGTCTTTCCACATCCAGTAGGACCAAGGATAAGGATATTACTCTTTTGAATTTCTACATCATCATTTGTCTTTTCTATGGTTGAACTCAGACGTTTGTAATGATTGTAAACCGCCACAGCAAGAACTTTTTTGGCTCGATCCTGCTCAATGACATAAGTATCAAGCAATTCTTTGATCTGCTTGGGTGTTAAAAAATCCTTTACCCCGTCTGTATCAACTTGTTTTTCTTTTTCTTCATCCTCAATAATCTCACCGCACAAGTTTATACATTCGTTACAAATATAAACGCTTGGGCCTGCAATCAGCTTTTTAACCTCTTTTTGATTTTTACCACAAAAAGAACAGAAAAACTGATCATTGTCTTCCTTTTTCCGAGCCATAATTTATGCTACTCCTTTGAAGAATCGTCTGTCTTTTCTTCCAACTCACTTCTATCAACAACAACCCTGTCTACAATACCATATTCCTTGGCTTGAATTGCTGACATGAAAAAATCTCTGTCTGTATCTTCTGATATTTTTGCAATATCCTGACCCGTGTGAAAGGATAAAATTTCATTTAAGATATCTTTCATCCTTAAAATCTCATTGGCCTGGATTTTAATGTCAGTAGCTTGACCCTGGGCACCCCCAAGTGGCTGATGAATCATTATTCTGGAATTGGGCAAAGAAAATCTTTTTCCTTTTGCACCGGCCGTCAAAAGAAGCGCTCCCATACTGGCGGCCTGTCCAATACATACTGTTGCCACATCTGGCTTTATGTATTGTATGGTATCATAGATAGCCATTCCTGCTGTTACCACACCACCTGGTGAATTGATATAAAAACTGATATCCTTTTCAGGGTCTTCTGATTCCAGAAACAAAAGCTGGGCAACAATAACATTGGCAACCTCATTATCAATAGCTGAGCCAATAAAAATAATTCTATCTTTTAAAAGGCGTGAATAAATATCATATGCACGCTCCCCTCTGTTGCTTTGTTCAACAACCATTGGAATTAGAGGCACGATTCAACTCCTTATCATTATTTTATTTTCATAGTTCTGATCGCACATTAAATGATTACTCTTTTTCTTCTTTTAATGCATCTTCTTCTTTTATTACATCTTCTTCTTTAACAGCACCTGGCTCAACTTGTGTGATGCTGGCTTTCTCTATTATAAGGTCAACAGCTTTTTTTTCAAGTTGTGTATGTTTATAATATTCAAGTTGTTTGGGATCCATGTTGAAATAATTTTTTACTGCATCAACAGGTGCATTCATTCCCATCGCCATTTCTGCAAAACTTTTTTCCAGTTCTTCATCATTAAGTTCAAGTTTTCCCTGGGAAATAATTTTATCCAGAATCAAATGTCTTCTGGCTTGTTTTTCTGCCACACCACGATACTGGGTTCTCAGTATATCCTTACTGAGTCCTGCTTCTTCAAGGGAGGTATTATTTGCGGCATAGGCTTGCTCTGCTTCCATTGTAATACCATTGAGTTCTCCTTCAATCATTGCCTCAGGCACTTCAAACTCATATTTTTTCAAAAGATTTTGGAAAATCTGTTCGGAAAGTTCATGCTTTATCCTTTGTGCATATCCTTTTTCCAGATTTTCACGAATGGACGCTCTGACATCATCCAGGGTTTCAAATTTTCCCAGACCTTTTGCAAGTTCATCATTGAGGTCAGGCAGAATTTCTTCCTGAATTTCTTTTAGCTTTACCTTATAGACAATAGTTTTACCCTTCAAATTTTCATCATAATGGTCTTCTGAATACGGCACTTCTATTTCAAGATCCTGTACCGGGATTGCACCTGTCAATTTTTCTGAAAATTCTTTGGGTAAAACTTTTTGTCCTATTCCCATGAGATAATTTTCAATTTTGGGTGTATTATCAAAGGGTTTTTCATTTAAAAAACCTTCATAATCTATCAGAACAAAATCATTCTCTTTTACAGGACGTTCTTCTTGTACTGTCTCTTTTTTCGCCATTGTTTTCTGAATCATGAAAATCTGGCTCTCTATCTCACCATCTGATATTTCATACTTTGTTTCTTCCAGGGCAATTCCTTCAAATTCAATATCCTCAATTTCTGGTTTTATTTCCACAGTGATATCAAAAATATAGGCATTTTCAGGATCCAGTGGTGGTGGATCCATTTGTGGGCCACCAACAATATTCAAATCATGTTCTTTAATGGCTTCAATAAATGCTTCCTGTATTAAACGGGGTGCAACATCGGCGTGAACATCTTTTGAAAATCTATTTTCCAATACCTTACGAGGAATTTTACCCTTTCTAAATCCCTTTACATCAGCTTTCTTTTTCAACTCATTGTATGCCTTATTCAGCTCTTTGGTAACATCTTCCTTAGAGATTTCAAAAGACAACATTTTTTTCACACTGCTCTTATCTTCAATTTTTACCTGCATTTTCCCGTCCTGTCTTCATTTATTAAAATTGAATTATATATAAACATTACTTCAAATAATTAAAAAAAT